>JBGSME010000375.1:0-3366 GCA_041740335.1 Bryobacteraceae bacterium
GCTCGACGGCGCGCGAACTCCCCGGCAAGTGCGCGGCGCCGCCCCGCTGCCCGGCGTCAGCCACTACTACCTCGGCGCGGATCCATCCCGTTGGCACACCAATGTTCCCCATTTCGGGCAGGTGGAGATGGCCGGCGTGTATCCAGGCATCGATCTGCTCTATCGCGGAGGCCAGGCTCTCGAATATGACTTCGTCGTCGCTCCAGGCGTCGATCCGCGCGGCATCGGCCTCAAATTCGAAGGCGGCGAATTGTCGCTCACCAGCGATGGTGACCTACGGATCGCCACCTCCGGGGGCGGCTTGCTGCATCGCCGTCCCGTCATTTATCAGACCGTCGGCGGCCGGCGCGTCCATGTGCCCGGCGCCTTTCATATCGATCGCAAGCGCGTCGTTCGTTTCGACGTCGGCGAATACCGTCGGGACCTGCCGCTGGTTATCGATCCCGTGATCACTTATTCCACCTATCTCGGCGGCCTTGGCCTTGATCTTGTCAATGGAATCGTCGCCCTCGGCGGAGACGCCGTGGTAACCGGAACCACCACCTCGAATGACTTTCCCGGCGCCGTCGGTACTCGCCAGTCTTCCGATATCTTTGTCAGCCGCCTCAACGCCACCGGAACCGCATTAGTATACTCGGTGTTCATTGGCGGTTTGGGCGTCGAGGAGGGTCTCGACATCGCCTACAACCCCGTGGTCGGCGAACTGGTGGTGGTGGGCACCACCAGCTCAGACGATTTTCCGATGGCCGCCGGCTCCTTTCAGTCTGCCCTTGCCGGCAGTTTCGATGCCGTAGTGGCGCGGCTGTTCGCGAGTTCGGGCCAGTTGATTCGATCCACTTACTATGGTGGCGCCTCCCAGGACGACGGAATGCGCGTGGCTATCGATAGCGGTGGCGGAATCGTGATCGTGGGCAACACGATTTCGGCCAATCTGCCCACCAATAATCCTACCGATGCCACGCTGGATAACTCTGACGTATTCCTCGCACGGTTTACGCAAGGGCTGCTCGTCCTGGAGTTCGGAACCTACCTGGGCGGCGCTTCGCTCGAAAACGTTTGGGCGCTGGCCACCGACAACGCCGGCCATGCCTACGTGGGCGGCCAGACTTTTTCCACTGACTTTCCAGTCACCGCGGCGTTTCAGCCCATCGCCAAGGGGACGGACGGCTTCATTACAAAGTTCAACGTCGTTACGCGCAACATTGTAAGTTCCACCTATCTCGGCGGCACTGGGATCGACAACGTGAAGACCCTGGCCATTGATGGCTCCGGAGCGCTCTACGCCGCCGGTGAAACCTCCTCCACTGATTTTCCAACCACCGCCGGCGCCTTCGACCGCACAGCGAATGGGTCAACCGATATCTTCGCGGCCAAGTTTGCCGGCGCCACCATGACCTGGGGTACCTTGGTGGGCGGATCCGGTGCCGATATCGCCGAGGCTATCGTGTTAGGCCCGGGTAACATCGTAGCCATTGTCGGCGGTTCGGATTCGGATAACTTTCCCACCCTTGCGGCCGCGCAGCCGGCCAAAGGCGCGCTCGAAGACGCCGTCATCTTCCGCCTGAACGCCGCCGGATCGGCACTCCTCGATTCCACCTACCTGGGAGCTTCGCAACGGGAACGCGCCACCGGCGTCGCCTTCGGCCCCTCCAACTCGCTCTTGGTTGCCGGCAGCACCGATTCCTTGACTTTTCCCGTTACAACAGGCGCTCTCGACACCGAATTTCGCGGCGATACCGAAGGCTTCGTCGCATTGCTCAGCGACGGCTCCGCGGCTGTTCCGGTAACCTTTCAGACCAATCCGCCCGGCGCCGTGGTGGTCGTCGACGGCGCCAGTTACACCGCGCCGGTAACTCTCCAATGGGCGCCCGGGGTCACCCACTCGATCAATGTCGGCACCCTCCAACGCCTCGCGGGCAACCAGACGTTGACCTGGACTTCCTGGAGCGGCACGCCCCTAAGCAACCAGTCCCAGACCGTCCCGACGCCCGCCTCCGCCGCGACATACACGGCTAACTTCAGCGTGCTTACCTGTACTTACAATGTGTCGCCGAATCCGGTTTTCGTTCCGCTCACCGGCGGCGCGTTCAATGTCAGTGTGACAACCCAGCCCGGGTGCCCGTGGGCGGCGTCGTCCAACTCAGACTGGATTTCGGGTGGCGTCAACCGCACCGGATCGGGCGTCGTAACCTTTAATTCAGCGCTGGCTCCGCTTGCCCGCGAGGGGAGCGTGACCGTGGCATTCGCCAGCGTCCCCGTGCTCCAGGAGGATCAGGCGCCGACCGTCATTGGCGTCGAGCCGGCTGCCGGTACCGGCTTCGATCAGAGCTTCCGGTTCGTCTTCGACGACTCACGCGGCGCCAACACCCTGGGTGTTGTCAACGTTTTGATCAATACCGTCCTCGACGGCCGCCATGCGTGCTACTTGGCCATTGTTCCTTCCGGAATTACCAGCGGTTCGGTGATTCTGGTGAACGACGCCGGCGACGCCGGAGGGCCTTACGCCGGTACCCTGGCGCTGCCCGGCGCCGGATCGATCAGCAACGGAAACTGCACGATTAACGCCGCCGGGTCGTCCATTATCGAAAGCGGTACTCAACTCATCGTTACTTTGAAAGTAACTTTCCTCGCCCCTTTCGCGGGAAATCGGGTGATCTATACAGCCGCTCGCGATCAGGACTCGAACAACAGCGGCTGGACGCCGAAAGGCGTCTGGACCGTCCCCGGCTCCCCGGCCTCCTCGCCCGCTGTGGTTAGCCTGTCCCCGCGCAGTTCCGGAACTGCCGGTGTCACGTTGACGGCGACATTTACCGACGATCTCGGTCCCCTCCACCTCGATGTCTTGAACATCCTCGTCAACAACGCAATCGATGGCCGCAACGCCTGTTACATCGCCCTCGTTCGCAACGCCGCCGCCGTGGTGCTGGTGAATGACGCCGGTGATGCCGGCGGCTCCTTCGCCGGGGCGATCAACATTCCGAGCCAAGGAATGGCGAGCAACAGCCAGTGTGCGCTCGACGCCACCGGATCGAGCCTCGTCTCCGCCGGGAGGAACCTCACCCTCACCTTGCGCTTCAACTGGGCGCTCGGTTTCAAGGGCGATCGGATCATCTACCTCGCCGCCCGCGATATCGCTGGCGGCAACTCCGGGTGGCAACCTCTCGGCGTGGTAACGGTACCGTAATAGTCCACTTGGGTGTTCGTCACATTTACACACTTCCCTTCGCGGCGAGAAGAGACTACACTCACTGTTTCGGAGGTGTTCATGGGACGATCAATTATTGTTTCGAGCGCGGTTGTGCGGATGGGGCGCGTGTTGCCGCTGCTGGTGCTGGGCGCGGCTGCGTTGCCGGCGCAGACGTTCGC
>JBGSME010000376.1:0-4784 GCA_041740335.1 Bryobacteraceae bacterium
CGTTGCGTCGGCGATGGCGTGGCCGCGCCGGGAAAGCGCTATTTCGCTCGGCGGCGGGCCGGCATCGATCGGGACGAGCGCTTCCGGCTCCAACATGCGCTCCGGCAATTGGCGCGAAACATAGGTACCGCTTCCGGGCGCGGTCTCAAGGTAGCCTTCACCAAGCAAGCGCTCAAACGCCGCCGTCACCGTCGTTCGCGACACACCGAGAATGGAGGCAAGTTCTCGCGTGGACGGAACCCGTTCCCCCAAGCCAAGCCGCCCCGCCAGGATCGAGCTGCGGAATGAGGCGTAGATGTTCTCCTGAAGCGGGCCGGCTTCCCGCAGGATGAGTCGAAAGTCCATGGCAGAGTGGACTTATAGTTTTTCAAAAAACTGGACCTTTCGCAAGGCCACTTCAAGCCGTTATCATCGGTGAGTATATGGCCAGCTTCCCCACCACTCCCCGAACCCGCATCGGGCGGCATCCCGAGCGCGGCGCCTACGACCGCAGCGTGGTCCACGCGATTCTCGACGCGGGCTTTGTCTGCCACGTCGCCTTCGTCGACCAGGGACACCCATGCGTGATCCCCACTGCCTATGGCCGCGATGGCGACCGTTTGTTTCTCCACGGATCCTCGGCGAGCCGGATGATGAAACTGCTCGCGGCCGGCGCCGAAGTCTGCGTGAATGTGATGTTGATCGACGGGCTGGTGCTTGCGCGTTCGGCATTCTCTCACTCCATGAACTACCGCTCGGTCGCCATTTTCGCGAAGGCGGAACCGGTGAGCGATGCGGCCGGAAAGCGCGAAGCCCTGCGCCTGATCACCGAGAACATCGCCCCCGGACGATGGACGGCCTCCCGCCAACCCACCGATCGCGAACTGAAGGCAACTAGTGTCGTTTGGCTTCCGATTGAGGAGGCGTCGGCAAAGATTCGCACCGGTCCGCCCAAGGATGACGAAGAAGACTTGGCTCTACCGTATTGGGCCGGCGAGGTGCCGCTGCGGTGGACTTACGGTCCTCCATTGACAGCGCCGGGAGTTCCCAGCACCGCCACGGCACCCACTTTCGTCGCGGCCGGCTCGGTCCTTTTCCGGAAGGGCTAATTGCGATCCGGGAGAATGATGAAGTCAAACGGAGCGCCACCATCCTTGGCATCGACGGCGATGATCGTGCGTATCATCTGATTCCAGGTGACGAGGCGATGAGAGTCAATCGCGATTGTCTTTGTGCCGGCGACAGCCACGCGCGCCTGATAGAGCGAGACCGGAACCGCCAGGTAGCCTGAGGCAGCCTTGAACGGGACGCTGCTGAGCGCGGCTGTTTTGCCTTCGAGAGTCTCAAACGGAGTGGTAACGTAAATATCAACCCCAGGGGCGCTGGGCGCGCCATGGACCACTCGGACCTTGATGTTGCCATTGGCCGGGAGTGCGTTATCGTCGGCCAGCAGCAGAAGCTCAAGAGCGGGGGTCTTCCCGGCGAAGCCTACTGCTATCGCGGTGTAGTCATTACCTGCTTCCACCGTGGGCGAGGCTTGAAGCACTGTCGTCGTCGTTCCGGAGACGTTAACGCGAATTTCATGCGCGCCGGCGGGTAGAGAGAGGTATTCGGAATATTCGCGGAATGGAAGGCGTTCGAGGACTTTGGCGCCATCGACGAGCACGTCTACCGGGGGCGCGTCGGGAGAGGCATGGACGACCCGGACGCGCCCCGTCTGTCCGAACATATGCGGTGTGGCAAGACACAATAATCCAGCGGTGAGGATCGAGAATTTCATGATCAGCTCCTAAAAAAGTATGGGGTTGGAATGAGCGAAGTCCGGCGATTTTCCGGGCTCACTGTAATGGATGAACCGCCGGTTGCGGGAGATTTATTTCCGGCGGCAATTCTCGCGAACTCAACGCGTGCGCGCCAGGATGTGGAAGATCTGCGCGCCGTACTTCTCTGCCACCTTCAACCCGACACCGGGCACGTCGAGCAATTCGCGCGTGGTCGACGGTTGGCGCTCGGCGATCGTCTCAAGAGCACGGTCGGTGAGAATCCGGAACGCGGGAATACCTTTGCTTTTCGCTTCGCCGAGACGCCACGCGCGGAGCGCCTTTTCAACCGTTCCTGAATTGCCGCCGCCACCGGCCGCCTGCGCCGCCGAGGCTCCCGCTTTGGCAGCAAGCCGTTTCGGTTTCGCCTTGGCTTTCTTCTTTGCCCGCGCGGCTTTCCGGCCGCGTTTGCGCTCCTCGCCTTCGATCTCGATGGGCACGGAAATGTCAGGCAGTTTCTCTAGATCCTCGGCCTCGCGGGACAATGCCACGCGCCGGAACTCGATTGTCTTGCCATCCTTTTCGAAAGAAGCTTCGGTAAGAGTAACTACTCCGGCGCGGGTCATTGCGCCCAGCAGGTCTTCAAAGGCGCGGCGCTCAATGATCGCCGACGCCGCGATCTGGGTGTAGAGCCGTCCGGCAGCCACCGCCTCGGATTGCCGTAGAGAGTCCATAATCGTCTGCATTAGGGCTCGCTCGGCCTCGCTCGCGGCGCGATATTGTTGCACCACCGACTCGGCCGGATCGCAGATATCGCAGACGCCGCACTTTCGCTGAGCGTCGGCGAGGTCGCCGAAATAGCGGATCAACGCCGTCATCCGGCACGACGGCGCCTCGCAATAAGCCAGCATTCTTTCGAATTGCGCCTTGCGGTGGTCGCGCTGCGCCAGATACGGCATCTTCCATTCGGCGGCCCCGCGGCTGAGATTCTCGGCGTAGTCAATCACGGCGCCGCCATGGATCCATAGTTTTTCCATTGCCGGGTCGAAAGCCTCCGGCGGCAGGCCCGACGCGGCACGGACGGCGTCCTTCGGTTGAGGATCAGGCGTCAAGCGGCGGAAGATCCGATCGAGCACATCGGGTTCCGGGTAGTCGCGTTCGTAGAAAAAATCGTGCGTGAAGCGGTCCGCGTAGGAGTGCATCAGAATCGCGCGGGACGGTTTCCCGTCGCGGCCGGCACGTCCGATTTCCTGATAGTAGCCTTCCAGACTTCCGGGCAACGCCGTGTGGATCACGGTGCGGACGTCGGGCTTGTCGATCCCCATGCCGAACGCGATCGTCGCCACGATCACTTCGAGTCCGCCGCTCAGGAACGCCGACTGCACGTCTTCGCGCGTGCGTGCATCAAGCCCGGCGTGATAGGCGGCCACCGGGAACTCATTCTCAAGCTTTGCGGCAAGGCTCTCGGCATCCTTGCGGCGCGGCACGTATACGATCGCCGGGCGGTGATCGTCATCGGCCAGGATCTCCGCGGCGAGCGTTTCGCGCGCCGACGCCGGAGCCTTCACCACCTCGATGGCGATGTTGTCGCGCCGGAAGCCGTGGATGAACCGCCGCGCCGTCTCAAGCCCCAACTGCACCGCGATGTCGTCCTGTACCTGTGAGGTGGCCGTGGCCGTCAGCGCGATCACCGGGGCCGGACGGAGCGCGGGAAGATGGCGGCCAATGGTGCGATAGTCGGGCCGGAAGTCGTGCCCCCATTGCGAAATACAGTGCGCTTCGTCGATCGCGATCAAGGCCGGCTTTCGCTTCGCCAGCATCTCTGGAAATCCCTGCACGCGCAATCGTTCCGGCGCGATGAACAGAAAACTCAGCTTGCCCGCCAGATAGTCAAAGCATACTTGCCGGCTCGCGGCGCGGTCCCGCCCGGAATGGATCCGTTCCACCGCGAAGCCCTGCGCGGCAAGCTTAGCCACCTGATCCTCCATCAGCGCGATCAGCGGACTGATCACCAGCGTGGTTCCCCCGCGCGCGATACCCGGGAGTTGGTAGCACAGGGATTTTCCGCTGCCGGTGGGCATCACCAGCAGTGCGTCGGTGCCGGCGGTGACGGCACGGCACACTTCCTCCTGGCTCGGACGGAAGCTCGCAAATCCGAAGCGCGAGCGCAGGATTTCGTCGAGATCGTCAGATGGTGCCGGCAGTGACGCTTCGCGCTGATGCTCGTGCACCTGGGTGACGGCAACGGCCTGCCCGGACGTGGCCGAAGCGGGCGGGCGTGGAGCGGCCGGCAGCGGAGAACTTCCGACCTTACCCACAACTTCGCGAACGTAGTTTTCGATGCCCGCCAGGAATGGCGCCAGTTGCGCCTTGCCGCGTTCGATCCGCTTCAGGTCCGCTTCCCACTGCCCGGTCATCGCCGGACTCTTCACCTCGGGATGGACGGCCTCGATCAGGCGAATACCCTTGTCGGTGGCCTCCAGGCTCTTCCCGCGCCGCACGATGAACTCGCGCTTCAGCAGCACTTCGATGATCTGCGCGCGCGTCGCCGGAGTGCCAAGCCCGTTCTCCTTCATCGCATCGGAGAGTTCCTTGTCGTCGAGCGTCTTGCCGGCCGTCTCCATCGCCGTGAGCAGCGTGGCTTCGGTGAATCGCTTTGGCGGGCGCGTTTTCTTCTCCACCGCCTCGGCGTCCACAATCTGCTGCGGCTGCTCTTTCTCCAGCCCCGGCGGCAGCGTCTGCCCGGCGCCCGGACCGGTATCACCCGCATCTTCGCTGTCTGCCTTCTTGCGGCTTTCTTTCTTCTTCGCCACCGCGATGTCGAGCACTTTCCAGCCGTCCTCGATCACCATCGATCCGGTGGAATGAAAACGATCAATCGACGCTTCCGCGTCATTTCTCACCACCGTGATCACCGTCGTCACCGACCATACGTGATCGCCGTGCCACGCCGAAAGCAGACGGCGGCAGATCAGATCGAACAGCCGCGCTTCGTCGGACCCCGGCGCGAGGTTGCGCGGCGCGCCGCCGGTGGGAATGATCGCG
>JBGSME010000377.1:0-2846 GCA_041740335.1 Bryobacteraceae bacterium
GCCGAAGGTAACCGCCAATCCCCACGCCAGGTTGATGTTGGTGAAGCCGCCCTTGTCTGGAAACAGCACCACCGATGCCACAACCCCGCATCCCAGCACGATCAATACGAACGTTCCGAGAAACTCGGCGAACAGCTCAGCAACCAGTGGGTAAGTGCGCATAGACACGTATCATTCCATGCCGGTCCGCGGTATTGCAACGGCCTGTTAAGGAACGTATTCAACCACCATCAAAGTAACGTCGTCATACTGCGGCGTCTTCCCGGCGAAACGCGTCACCGCGCCGGCCACCGCCGCATGCAGTTGCTCGGCGGAACTCGCCGCGTGCTCTTTCACGATCGCGCGTATGCGGCCGGTGCCGAACGTCTCGCCAGTCCCGTTTTGCGCATCGGAGACGCCATCGCTATACACCACCACTTTGTCGCCCGGACGCAACTGCGCCACCCGCACTTCGAACTCCGCTCCATCCAGCATCCCCACCGGCAGCGATGTCGCCTCCAGTACTTCCAACCCGCCATCCTCATGCAGCACGAACGGCTCGCAATGGCCCGCGTTGCACCACCGCAGGCTGCCGTCGCGAAGCAGCGCTCCGTAGAATAGCGTGGCGTACTTCTCCCCTTCGGCCCGCTCATAGACGTAGTGGTTCAACTGCGCCAGCATTTGCGAGATCCCATCGGTTTCGGAAGGAACCAGCACGAACGCGCCCTGCAACAGCGCCGCCAACAGTGCCGAACTCACGCCTTTGCCGCTCACATCGGCCAGCAGAAAGTGCCAGTGCTCCCCATCGATCCGCGCGATATCGTAGACGTCGCCGCCCACCTGCTGCGACGGAATGCTCACCGCCGCCGCTCGAAACCATCCCGTTGAAGGCAGATTCTCCGGCAGCAGCGTCTGCTGAATATGCCGCGCAATGTTCAGCTCGTCTTCCAGCCGCTGCTTGGCGCGCTCCTGTTCGAGCAGCCGCGCGTTTTCGAGAATCGTCGACGCTTCCAGCGCCAGCGTCTGCAGCACTTCGCGATTGCCCGCCGAAAGATCCGCCAACTCCACCTTTGAATCGATGTAGATCAACCCGAACGTATCGCGCGGATCCGAAACGATCGTATCCTGCACTGCCTGCGACCGGATTCGCACCAGCGGCAGGCAGATCACGCTGCGCAAATCGAGCGACGCGATCGACATGTCCGCCGCCTCGGCCCCCTGCGTCAGCGGATCGAAATTCATCGACAGCAAATCCCGCCGGGATTCGAGCGCCCGCTGGATCACACGCCGCGGCACCCGTAGATCCTTCTCCGACAACCGGATGCCATTCTTGTCCCGCGCCACCGCCAACTCCAACTCCCGGCCCGCCCCTTCTCCCGTCGGTTTCAGGAACAGGAATCCACGGTCCGATCGCGTCACCGACAGCGCCGCGTCCACCACGGACTCCAGCACCTCCTGCGTTGAAAGCGAACTGCGTAGTGCCCGCGCCACCTCCACCAGCGCCCGCAGCTTCGACAATTCGCCCGCCGGACCACTCGCCACCAGATGTCCCGCCAGCCGCGACATCTCCGCCTCCACTTGATGGAACTGTAACTGATAGCCGTCCGGGAACCCGAACGTGATCGAATCGCTCTGCGCCAGTCGCACTCGCGATTCCACCCGTGCGCCATTCAAATACGTGCCGTGCCGGCTGCCGAGGTCCTCGAGAAAATAGCCGCCCGCTTCCCGCACGATCCTCGCATGTACCCGCGACACACGGTTATCGCGCAGCGTCAGGTCGTTCTCGGCCTGCCGTCCGAAAACAAACGGACTCCGGTCCAGCGAAATCGTCGACTTCTGCCCGGATGGATTCACCACCTCGAGCACCGCCGGTTTCGATTGGGCCGGACCTCGGCCGGCCGGTTCCGCCGCCGCGGACATCGTTCACTTCCTCCGCGGCTTCTTCGCCGGTGCGCTCGCCGTGCCGGCGCTCGCTTCTTCCCCGGCTTCGGCCATTTCGCGCGTGCGCAACACCTGGCAGTGGGCGCAATAGCCGCCGATCTCCGTGCGAGCGATACGGATATCGAAGCTGAAAGTCTCCTCGATCTGGCGTCGTAACCGCTGCAGCGGCTCACCGAAATACTCTTCCACTTTCCCGCAGCGAAGGCAGATTACATGCGCATGTTCCTGCTTCATGCGCGTTTCATAGTAGTGCTGGTCGCCGCCCTGATGCATCAGGTCCAACTCGTCCACCAGCCCGCCCTGCTTCAGCAGCTTCAGCGTTCGATAGACGGTAACCCGGTTCAGCTTCGGGTCTTCCTTTTGCGCCATCTGATACAGGCTCTCGGCATCGAGATGTTCTCCCGATTTATCGATCAGTTCCAGCAGAATTGCGCGCTGCCGTGTTAGCCGGATGCCCCGATCTTTCAACGAGCCCTTGATGCTGTCCGTGCTCACAGTCACCCAGTTTCTCACGCAATGAGCGTTCCGTAAAGCCGCGCCACCGGTGCCGCCCCGCGGGCGCTACAATCGGCTATTTGCCCATGGATCGTAACCGGCCGCCTCTTTTTCGCAAGGTCCTCGTTGCCAATCGCGGCGAAATCGCCGTGCGCGTCATCCGCGCCCTCCGCGATTTGTCGATCCCTAGCGTCGCCGTCTATTCCGATATCGATCGTGCCTCGCTGCACGTGCGCGTTGCCGATGAAGCCGTTCGAATCGGCCCTGCCCCGTCGGCGGAAAGCTACCTCAACATCGCCGCGATCCTCCGCGCCGCCCGCTCCATCGGCGCCGATGCCATCCACCCCGGCTACGGTTTCCTCAGTGAGAACGCCCAATTCGTCGAAGCATGCGACGACGCCGGCATCGTCTTCATCGGCCCGCCGGCGGCC
>JBGSME010000378.1:0-2266 GCA_041740335.1 Bryobacteraceae bacterium
AGAAGAGGGGTACGCCGAGGAAGGAATGGTAGGCGTCCTCACCGGCTTCGCGGAAATATTTGAAGCGTGGGTGGAGGCTGACCTCGGAAACGGCGACGGGGGCAGCCTGTTCGGCGACGAGTCCGGCGAGGCCTTCGGTGAGAAGGAGGCGGAGCGAGCCTACGCTTTCGGGACGGAGGCCGAGAGTGGCGGCGAGGACAAGGCGGGAGCGGTCCGGCTCGAGGAGGTAAGCGGAGCAGACGTCGGTGTGGAATCGGAGGGCGATGAGGGCGACGATTTTGGATAGGGTTTGGGCGGGGTGGCGAGTTTCCTCAGTGAGGCTCAGGAGTTCGTCGAGGGACAGTGCATTGGGGGGGGAGGGGTCCTGAGAAGGCGACATGATTCGATTAATACTCCTTGACGAGCAAGCTCCGGCTGGCCTGGTGGGACCTAGAGAGTTCGGGGAGCGGGTACGCGGGGACCCGATGCTCAATTTAGTCTATCGAAACTGCGGTGGGGGCGGGCAAACGGAAAAGTTGATGGAGGGGGACAGACAAATTGATGGGGGGAGGGAGGGTAAGTGGTTGAAGGGGAATCACATATATCTACGATAAAATTACTTGACAACGAAACGCTAAGATTTTATACTTGTGTTGTGAGTAGATCACATTAGGAGGCTAGGTAAATCAAATGCTTATCAGACATCAACCAACCAATGAATTGGGTCTCAGCCGTTCCATGCGGGATTTCGACGACGTTGTTCGTTCCTTCTTCGGGGATCAGCCGACCGCCGGGCAGCCCTGGTCGCCGCCGGTGGACATTGCCGAGACCGAGCACGAATTGATCGTGAAGGCGGATATTCCGGAAGTGAAACCGGACGATCTCGAGGTGAAGGTGGAGAACGGGACGCTTACGATGAAGGGCAAGCGTGAGTTCGAGAAGAAGGAGGACGCCAAGGGCTACCACCGTATCGAACGCAGCTATGGAAGCTTTGTGCGTGCGTTTACGCTGCCGGACTCGGTGGATCCGGAGAAGATCGAGGCCGGCTACACCAACGGTGTGCTGACGGTGACCTTGGGTAAGAAGGAGATCGCCAAACCGCGCAGCGTGAAGGTGAACGTTCAGGCGGCGTAATCCTGGCGTGCGCAATCACCATCTATACGGCCCCGGCAGGGATGGCCTGTCCGGGGCCGGTTGTACGAGAATAAGAGGTGGGGAGGTAGTTCGATGAACGCATTGAAGACAGTATTTCTGCTTGGCGCGATGAGCAGCGTGCTGATATTTGGCGGGCGCGCGATTGGCGGCGAGCAGGGGCTTTATTTGGGCCTGGTGCTGGCCTTGGGGATGAACTTTTTCAGCTACTTTTTCTCGGAGAAGATTGCGCTATCGACATCGGGAGCGCAGGCGGTGACGCCTTCTTCGCATCCGGAGATTTACCGCCGCATCGCGCCGATGACGGAGGACCTTGCCAACCGGATGAACATTCCGATGCCAAGGCTATGGGTGACTCCGGAGCCGTCGCCGAATGCGTTTGCAACGGGACGGAACCCGTCGCACTCCTCGGTGGCGGTGACGGCCGGATTGCTGCAGTTGATGAACGACAGCGAGTTGCAGGGAGTGATTGCGCACGAGCTGGGCCACATCAAGAACAGGGACATTCTTACGGCGTCGGTGGCGGCGACGATCGCGTCGGCGATTACATTTCTGGCGCACATGTCGTTCTTCTTCGGAGGGCGGCGTGACGATGAAGATGGGGGCGGGGCGTGGGCGGGTCCGCTGATGTTTCTGGCTTCGTTGTTTATCGCGCCGATGATTCAGATGGCGATTTCGAGAACGCGCGAGTTCAGCGCGGATGCGACGGCGGCGAAGTATTGCGGGACGCCGCAGGGGTTGATTTCGGGGCTGGGACGGTTGGAGGCGGCTTCGAAGCGGATCCCGATGGAGATGTCGCCGGCGCAGGCGCACATGTATATCCACAACCCGCTGAAGGGAATGTTTTCGACGCATCCGCCGATGGCGGAGCGCATTGCGCGGCTGCGCCAGCTAGGCTAGAGGAAGTGACATCAGTACGAGTGAACCGTAAGGCGGCAGCCCGGGTCGCCTCGGGCCATCCCTGGATTTTCGCGAGCGACGTGACGGACCGTGGCCGAGCCGAGCCTGGGGATACGGTGTCGGTGCTCGATCCGCTGGGGCAATCGATGGGGCACGCCCACTACAGCTCGACATCGCAGATCACGCTGCGGATGCTGCCGGCAGGGCTTGCGGAGGCGATCGGCCGCGCGGCCGA
>JBGSME010000379.1:0-3212 GCA_041740335.1 Bryobacteraceae bacterium
GGAGCGACCCGGGCGCGTGGCGGCTGCGCGGTTTCCCATGGCAGGCGGCGCTGCGGATCGAAAGCGACGAAGACTATCTGCGGCGTGCGACCGAGGGTTACCCAGTGGCCGAGATGATCGAGGGGCGAACCGGGCCCAAGGACCGCATCCTCGACATTGCCGGGCTCGCCACGGCATACATCCCGCGCAATGTAGAAGCGCACTGGCAATATGCCGGCGCGGAACGGGCCGCCGATGCGCTCTCGATGGCCGCGCAGTCCTCGCGAACCAGCAGCTACCAGGCAGTGGCGAACTGGGATGCCGCACCGTTGCAAGCATTGCGGATCGAACAGAGCGGGAACGGCCCGGAGCACTGGAGCTTCCAGGAAATCGAACTTCTGCGGGAGGGCGCCGCGATATTTCCAAGCTCCTCGTGGAGCCTCCGCGCATCGGTGAACCCTTGGGAACTGCCGCTGGCGTTGGACCGGAACCCGGCTTCGCGCTGGCAGACGTGGGCGCCGCGCCGCGATGGAATGTGGGTTCAGTTCGACTTCCCTGCCCCGATCGGCCTCAACGGGATCCGTATGGTAGCGCCGATGGGGGAGAACAATGCACGTTACAGGATCCGGGGCCTGCGGCCTGGTGGCGAATGGGTGACGCTTGCAGATGCTCCGG
Source organism: Bryobacteraceae bacterium (assembly GCA_041740335.1). Lineage (GTDB taxonomy): Bacteria > Acidobacteriota > Terriglobia > Bryobacterales > Bryobacteraceae > DSOI01. The sequence goes on from JBGSME010000379.1 coordinate 655, forward strand.
TCCGCGAATATTGGCGGGCGATCAGTTTACGGGGCCATGCGGGCAGGTTCCTGCGGCGCGAGGGCTTTACCCATTTGGCGATCCGGACTCATGGGGACGGATTCGGCAAGGTGGGCCGCGATATTGAAGCACGTGCAGCCGACTGGGGCCTGGAACTCGTTGAAAAGCGCAACGGCGTTTACGTATATTCACAAAGTCACCCCACAACCCAGCGACGTTAGGGGTGTTTATGCTAAGTATATGCGCTTGAGCAAGTCTGTAACGGTTTTGGGCTCGATGATGTGTTTGGTCCCTGGAATTACGCTGGCACAGAATCCGGTGATCAATCCGCGGGGCGTGCTGAATCCAGTGACGATGGAGCCAGCGCCCAGCCGTGTGACGCGGGGCGGGCCTATTTTGATTACAGGCATCAACCTTGGCCCTGTCGAGGAAGTGAAGGCGCCGGGGAATCCGTTGCCGATGTCGCTTGGCGATCCAGCCATTGAGGTGCGAATCAACAACCGTGTGGCGCCGTTGTTCTCGGTAGGCCCAACACGAATTCTGGCGCAGGTGCCGTGGGAGATTCAGGCAGGCGGCGGGCAGGGTGTGTTGGCGCAGGTAGTGGTGATCCGCGGCGAAGTTCGCAGCCGTCCGGCGACGGTGCGGATCGTCAACAGCCTTCCGGGTATTCGAACTTCGAACAATGAGGGCTGGGGACCGGCAGGGATCATCGACGGCAGCATGCTGAAACTTTCGCTCACCGGACTGGGGCCAACCGACCCGGCGGGCAGGACCGGCGAAGTGGGCGACGCCGACGCGAAACCGGTGGCTCCAGTGCGGGCGTTCGTCGGGGGATTTCCGGCAAAGGTGGAGGCATCGCTTTCGACGACGACCGTGGGAGATTACAGCGCTCAGATCGAAATGCCGGTTGACGCACAACCGGGCGATATCGTGTCGGTGATCGCGGCCAATGCGGCCAGCAACCGGGCGTTGGTAGGCAAGTTCGAAGGTAAGATGGTGCAATTCGCGCCGCTGCCGGAAGGCGCCGGCGGAATCAGCGCATTGCGCGCGGCCGATCTACGGGGCAATTTCCTGATTGCGAATTCGCCGCGCGGCGAAGATGGATGCTACCCCTCATGGTTGTTTGACTTGGGACGCGGCGCCGCATCGCGCATAGAGCCATGCCTGATCGCGGCGAACGCGAACGCGCCGAGCCCGGTTGGGACGGCGGTGGAAAACTCGGCGCTGGCATCGCTTGTCGGCCCGTCGAGCGGTGACGCGGCAGTGGGTATCTCGAATAAGGTGGCGATCTTCAACCCGGGCAAGGCCGAGCCGATGATGGTCGAGTTGCCGGGCGCGGTTTCGAACTTGGGGGGCGCAGCCAACGGCACATTCAATGCGATACAGCCGGGTGAGACACCGAGGGTCTATTCGGTGAACGTGGAGACCGGCGAAGTGACGGAGCCCCAACTTGGCGGCGGCGGTGGTGGAGCAGGCGGTGGTGGCGGTGGCCTGAATCTGAATGCCCTTTTGGCTGGTTTGACGATCGATCTCGGCGACGGTCTTACGAACGTTCTCTCGCCGCCCACCAACCTCGGGCAGGGGCGGGTTGGGATCGTGGTCGGCAACGATCCGGATAAACCGACACAAACGAAACTCGCGATTGTGAATGCGGCGCTCGAGGTGACTGATTCCCGGGCATGGCCGGAAGGGTGGACCGCGATGATCGCTCTGACGAATGCAGCAGCGGGCGGCAACGCGCCAGCGAATCCGGCTGCGCGATTCCGCGCCACGCAACTATTCGACGCAACCACGCAGACACTGTTCGTTCTGAGCCGCAAGCCGGATGGATCCGCGCATGCATGGACGGCGTTCCGGGGCGCGGACCTGGAGGTCTCGGCGATCGAATTCCCCGAGGGACAGTTCGCGGCCACCTGCCGGCCGCAGAATCTCCAGCTCTTCAATCTGGAGCTTTCGCGGCGGGTTGCGCTGTTCACCAGCGATCGGGAATCGAGCGAAGTGGCCAACCCTTGTCCCTCGAACGGATGGATGCTGCTCGACCTGGCATCGCGCCAGGTTTCCGCGGTCGCGCTGCCCGGCGCCGGTTCGGTGAACACGCGGAACAATGCTGGTGACGTGAATGACTATCTCTATGCCGCGAATTCGGACCCGGCCAACCGCAACATCTCCGACACTCTGTTCGTGCTCGACAGCGCGGCCGGGTCGGCGTTCCGGTTGGACTTGCCCGCCGGCGTTGGCGGCTTCTCGGCCATCCAGGCCGTACCGGCGCTTTCCGGATTGCTGGCGGTGGCCACCAATACGGTGGCGGGCGATGCCGGCATCGTCTTCTTCGATCTGACCAATGAAAAGCAAACCCTGCTCACGGTGCCCGAGGGCTTCGCCACACTCGCCCCAATTGGTGTGTTCGCGAGCACCCGCAAGATCGTGGCACGAGGCACCATGACCGGCAATAGCGGATCGCAGTTCCTCGTCTATGACATCGCCAGCGGTGAGTTGACGATGGCGGAGAATCCGGAAGGCGTCGCTTTCGTAGGCGTGCTGCCGCCCCAGGGCGGCGG
>JBGSME010000380.1:0-2858 GCA_041740335.1 Bryobacteraceae bacterium
GCCGCCCGCAACATCGCCTCCAATCCGCTGGAACACGCTCCATCACCGCGGAGCAACTAACGGCGACGGGGCCACGGTCACCTGGCGCCGAACCAGATCCCGTGCGCGCGCCCCGCGGATACGGAGAACCCATGCTCGCCGGGCACAATCGTCGCTCCGCTCGTGGTGAGCGTACCCTTGCCGTCGCGCAGGATCTCCGATTCGCCGCCTTCGGACTCGCGGAACAAATGGCCACCCCGCTCCACGATTCGCCAAACGGTTTCCAACTCGTCGCTGTAGTACGTGCCTGCCAGCGCCTTCCGTTGCTCAGCCGAGAGGAGCCCGCGCGCAGGGCTCTCGGAAACACGCGGCTTCTCCGGCTTCAGCTCCGGCGCAAACACGGCCGCTGTTCGCATCGCCAGGTCTTCCACATTGGCATCGCCAGCGTTGCAAAGAGTAACCACCGTAAGTTTCTTCGTTGGAAAGCGCAGAAAGAAGGTACGGTACCCGGTTGCGCCGCCGGCATGCGAGATACGGGTGAGCCCGCCGATGGTGTCGCGCATCAGGCCCAGTGCATATCCGCGCGGAGTCTCAGTGCCGTCGTTGAGATGGCCCGGTGTCTGCAGCGCGCCAAGCGATGACCCGGCTGCCTTGGGCTCCTCGAAGTTACTCGCCCAGCGGAGCATATCTTCGATGTTCGAGTAAAGTCCGCCACTTCCCACGATGTCGAACCCCACGGCCGCCGTTCGCCAGCCGCCGCCTGGTTCCCGCCGGTAGCCTTGAGCACGGTCTGGCATTGGCTCGGCATGGTCGTGCTGGAAGCGGGTGGCGGTCATCCCCAGCGGTTGGAACAGGCGCTGCTGTAGATAGGCATCCAGACGCTGTCCGGTGGTACGCTCGATCAACAGCATCATAAGAAAGTAACCGGTGTTCGAGTAACTGTAGGCCGACCCCGGCTCGAAGTCGAGGGCTTTCTGCCGAGTGATGAGCGCAAGTGTAGGAGCCTCGGTGAGGACGCTTTCGTTGCTCCAGCCCTTCAGTCCCCAGAGTGTAAGATAGTCGCGAAGTCCGGCCGTGTGATCGAGCATGCGGCGCAGTGGAATGCGGGCGGCGTAGGCGGGCATCTCCGGAAAGTGCCTGGTGATCGGATCGTCCAGTCTGAACCGCCCTTCGCGTTCCGCGAGCAAAGCCGCCATCGAGGTGAACTGCTTCGAGACGGACGCCATGTAGAACCGCGACTTCGCCGTGAGCGGGATTCCGTAGTCGAGGTTGGCGAGACCGTAGCCTTTGGCCAGCGCGATCTTGCCGTTGTCGAGAACGCCGGCCGCGCAGCCGGGCGAGCCGGGTGTGTTGTACGGGGCGAAGATCGCGTCAACGGGGGATGCGCCCCATGACGTTCCGGCGAGGATAAGGAGCCACGCGTGTCGAGCCATGACGGCAGGCTACCACAGCCTACGCAGCCGATCCGTTTCGGTCCACGATTGCTTTGCGAAGCGCGCGGGTCACTTCCATCCACGCAGTGTTCCGGTTTCTGCTTTCCGTGACCGGTTTGCCTTGGCGCGGCATCTGCAGCTTGTCGAACGGCAGGCCGTCCCAAACGCATGGCTCGACGACGATCGGGATCAGGGTCACCCCGGCCTCGTCGCGCTGTTTGAGCGCGGCGGGTAGTTCGCGCTTGTAGCAATAGTCGGACGCGATGAACGCCGGGCTGATCAGCAGAAGAATGATTTCGGCACGCGCGAGGCGATCGTCGATGGTGGACTCCCATTCGCCGCCCGCGGGAATCTGCCGGTCATGCCAGACCTCCGCCATCTCCAGACGTTCCAGCGTGGCGAGGTGTTTTCGAAATCCATCGAGCAGCCGTTCATCGCTGTGCGCATAACTGACAAAGACACGCGCCTTGCCGTTCGCATTGCGGATCGCCGGAAGCAGCACCGCATCGGCCGGGGACGCCGGCGGCAGACTGGCGGGTGCGCGCGCCTCTATGGCCTTGCTATCCAGCGCATCATAGAAGCCCCGTTCCACACCGACCGCATCCGTCTCGGCGTCGGCATTTAGGCGGACGATGAGGTCTCCGTCCATCTGTTCTACCGAACGAATGGCGCCGCGCGTTTCCGGGTAGAGCGCCATCATCGATTGCAACGCATGGGCGAAGGTGGCGCGGTCCACGCCTCTGCGGATCAGCAGTTCGATGGTTTCCTGAACCTGGGCGAAGAGTTTTTCGAAATCGCCGGGCGCGAGTTCGCGATCGGGGTCGTGCGGGCGGCGGTCGCGGTGGCCGTTCTCGTTCTCCTTCTCGGCGAGGAAGAAGTAGCGGCACTGGACGCCCTTGAGGCGCGTGGACTTGTCGATGCTCCAATCGCGGAGGCCGGCGCCGGTCAGGTCCGCGCCTTCGAAGTTTGCGCCCAATGCGACAGCTTCGGCGAGGTTGGCATCGCGCAATTCGGCGCCCGCGAAGGAGGCGCCGGTCAGGTCGGCATGGGAGAGGTTCGCTTTACTCAGTCGGGCGGCGTCGAAGTTGACGCCCATCATGTTCCGGCCGGAGAGATCGATTTCCTCGGCTTGTCCGGTGACAAGTGCTTGGCGGAGGACGGGCTCGCGCCATCGCTCGTCGAACCACGCCTTTTCGATGGATTGGCATCCGGGTCCAGCGGGTACGGATCAGGGTGGCGCCGGCGAAGTTCGCGGAGGTGAGGTTGGCTCCCGCGAAGGTCGCGTCAGTGAGCGTAGCGCTCCGGAAGCTAGTGCCGTAGGTCGCGCCCACCCGAACCTGGTTGTCGTGGAACCACTCGAAACCAGCGTCCTTTCTTCGTGCGCGTGCGTAAAGAAAGAACTCGACGATCGCAAACCACGCAGTGGCCGCGACACCCGCGACACCC
>JBGSME010000381.1:0-7444 GCA_041740335.1 Bryobacteraceae bacterium
TCGGCGAAATCGGGGATCGCGGCCGCGGCGTTGCCGATCGTCGGGTCACGAGGCTCTGCCGCCGCGAACTCCGTCTCGCAATTCAGTAGCCGCACTACTTCGCAGAGATGCGCCAGTCCGAAAACCCGGACGCCATCTACAACAGCCGCTTCCGCGGCGTTTTCCCGCGGCACCACAAGGTTCCCGATTCCTCGATTCCGCGCGCATACCGCCATCGACAATGCCCCGCGAACAGGCCGTAATCCACCGTCCAGGGATAGTTCTCCAGTCACAAGGAACTCTTCCGACTGGGGCACCATCCCCATCGCGCCCAGGATCCCGATCGCCATCGGCAGATCGAATCCCGCCCCCTCCTTCCTCACATTCGCCGGAGCAAGGTTAATCGTGACTGACTTGTTCGGATATCCGTAACCGCCATTCATCAACGCAGACTTGATCCGCTCGCGGCTTTCCCGCACCGCTGTGTCGGGCATGCCTACCGTGACGAAATCACGCCCGCTGCCGCCCGGGTACATATCCACCTCGACATCAATGAGCTGGGCGTCGATGCCGAACAATGTCGCGCTGCGTGTGCGGAAGAGAGCCAATTTGGGAGTAATCCTGCTCAGGTAGTGGTTCGCGCGGGTGATTGCTCTCAAACCAAAACGTACCGCGAACAAGTGCTACCCTGCAATTGTCATGCCTCCGCCGGAAGTGATCGTTGACCTCAACCCTGCGTCCTACCAGTCCAGCTTGTCAGCGTTTCGCGCGCTCTTGGAGAGTACCCCTCGAACGCGGCCGTTCCTGTTCGCCGGTGTCCGGACTCCCGCGGGCAGCATCGTCAATCTCCAGGTGCGGTCCGCCAACTACTACATCGTCGCTTTTGAAGGAGCCGACGGCTGGTATTGCTTCGATGACGAACCGGGGGCGCTCGGCAAGCCTGCCGGTACTGGATCCAATTAAAATCAGTTGGGCTTAGTCGGCAATATCACTTATGACGACCTTAGAAGCCTAAGTGCTCTGGCGCAGTTTCGCAAGGGTCAAAAGTTAGATAAACGCCTCGTGGCGATCATCATCGCCATCACCTCCGAGGCGGCGCGCTTTGCTACCGTCTCGACCTATTTCACCGGACTCACCAACGGCGTTGGAACACAGTATGCTGCCTGGCTGCAAGGTGGTGTCAATTTCGAGTACCTGAAGAACCACTACTTCAATAACTGGGCCAACCCTCCCGAACCCGCAATGGAGCCCGGCAACGTCTATCATCCCGTAAAACCGGATATCCTGCTGCCGAAACCATAGCCCGTGGTAATAGTCGCGCAGGCCGCGTTGCGAGCGCCACGGGGTCAGATGCGAGGCGCGAGGAAGGTCGATGCGGGTCATCGATGACGAGGCGAAACGAAGCAGATTGCCCCGTGCCGCCGCAACGCCATCTATCAACAATGGGGGCGACCGGGGTTTGCGCCCGGAGTTTTCGTCGATCCTCGAACGAAACGGACCAGTACCTCTCTCCTCGCCTGCGGGCGCCGATCCTGCGCCTCGCGGGCCGCGGGACTTTCGACACGGCCTAGTCTTGTCTAGCCCCGCCTACTCGATCCGGAACGTATGTCGGGACTCGTCCTCCGTGCCGCCTACCCCGTCGCGCGTTCGCAGCACTACAGTATATTCTCCCTTGGCTATATCCGCGGACGGGCGCAAATTCAGCACGCCTGGTACATAACGCTTGCGATAGAACGACTGTCCACTTTCGCGCGCGGCCTCGGGCTCATGATAGATACTCTTGCCCGATCCGTCGAACACCTCTAGCCCGTAACTTACTTCGTAACTGTTTCCTTCGCCGAACTGATAGCCCGTGATGTCGAACCGCGCCCATACCGGATCGCCCGGCTGGTACACCGGTGGATCGAGGGGTGGTCCATCTCGCTCGCCGCGCAGAAAACGGAAGCCTCGGGCCGCCAGGGTTTCGCTCTTCTCCACCGCCCGGCCGTCTACCTGTAACGGCGCTTCGTACCTAGCCACGGCGCCACCCACCTCGTCCTTCACAGTGAGCACGATCCGGTAGCGTCCCGCGTCAACCAGCGGCGGCAGTGCGAATTCGTACCGGATCTTCGGCGCCCATTCCTTGTCCTGCGGCGCGAGGTCGGCATCCACCCGGTCCGCCTTCGGTTCCACCAACGCCACACCGTCCGGATCGAATACTTCGATTTTCCAACTGGCCGCCATGCTTTCGCGATCGTTCTCGTCCTTGCGCCGGGCGTAGCCGGCCACGCGCGCTCGGAAATACACCGCTTCTCCTTGCCGAAAGCGAAACGAATCGCTCACCCTCGGGCCGTCCTCTACTTGCGACACTACTCCTTCGCCAATCGAAAGCGCCGCCGCCGCCAGTAGAAGCAGCATCACTCCAGTTTCGGCTCCGGTAGTGGCAGCGGCTCGCTCGGCCGGAGGCGATACTCGATCGCAACTGCCGCTGTCTGTTCCTTGTCCGGGTCCCCGCCATCGCTCAAGCGCAGTTGATATTCCCCTGGGTTGACGTCAAACAGCAGCCGCCTGCTCTCGGTGGTGCCCGGTGAAACCGGCCGGATGAGTCCCCACCAGTCATCCAGGCCGGAGCCGTCTTCCACCTCGGTGAATGTTTCGCCTTTCGCGTTCTCCAGCCGGAGAATCGGCACGTGCAGTTCGCGCGTACCCTGGTTGGTGGCTGTCAACCGGATCAGCAGGAACCGGTTCTTGGGCAGCCTGGGCGTGATCTGGCCCGGCAGGTCCGCCACCCACTCCGCATCAAGCGCGGTGTACAGGAAACTACCGAGTTGGACCGGTTCTCCCATGGTCGTTACTTGCGTAGGTTTGCTCGCACACGCGCTGGATAACAGCAGCGCCGCAACCGGCAGAATCAGCAGCAGCCCGTACGCCTGTCTCGTTCGATCAGAAAAAACTGGGACTCGCATGTTACCTCGTGACCTATTATCGTATGAGAGACATCTCTCATGCGTCCAATAGCCTGTGTTGCCGGATTCGCTTGCCTCCTCGCCCCCGTCTGGGCTCAGCAGGCACACCCTGTCAGTGGCCGCATCATTGCGCCTGTCATGGGCGTGGGCGGCGCACCTTGGCTGGTGCGGCCCGAACGCGAAGCTGAGGAGAATCCTACCCGATCGCTCAAACTGTTGGATCTGAAGCCTGGCATGATGGTGGGCGACGTCGGCGCCGGCGTCGGCTACTGGAGCCTTCGCATCGCCGAAAAGATTCAGCCCGCCGGAAAGGTTTACGCAAGCGACATCCAACCCGAAATGCTCCGGCTGTTGCGCGAACGAATGAAGAATACCGGCATCCTGAACGTCGAGCCGCTGCCTGCCACTCCCACCGATTCCGGGCTGCCCGCCGGACGGCTCGATCTCGTCATCCTCGTCGACGTCTATCACGAATTTTCGCAGCCGGAAAAAATGCTGGCCTCCATCGCCCGGTCACTCAAGACCGACGGCCGGCTCGTTCTCCTCGAATATCGCAAAGAGGATCCCGGCATCCCCATTCGAGAAGAGCACAAAATGAGCGTCACCACCGTGCGTCAGGAACTGGAAGCGGCCGGATACCGGTTTTCCAGTGTCACCAGCGATCTTCCCTGGCAGCACCTGTTCGTCTTCAAGAAACCCCTCATCCCGTAACCCGCTAGCAAATGAACAAAGGCTCCCGCTCCCCCTCCGAACACACCGTCTACTTCGATCGCGTCACTGGTACCCGCGTCCATCAACTCACTGCCCACCCATCCATCAACCACGCTACGTACTTTCTTCAGAGTTCGTTCACGCCGGGTGATCGCGCGATGCTGGTGGTATCCTATCGGTCCGGCTCTGCACAACTCTATTGCATCGATCCGTTCCCGGAAGGCGAAATCCTCCAACTCACCGATGGCCCACCCATCCACCCTTTCTCGCCAGCGATTCATCCCACCGGAACAAGTGTCTTCTTCGTCCGAAAGGGTTCCATTTGGCATCTCGATCTCGCAACGCTTGCCGAAACCTGCGTCGTCGATTTCGGCGACGCCCAACTCGGCGAATGTTCCCTCGATCGGGACGGAGATTGGCTGACCGCTGCCGCGAAACGAGGCTCGGACTGTGGCATTGTCGCCGGGCGGGCCGATGGTTCCGACTGGAAATTCATTCCTTTTCCCCGCACCGTCATCCATCCTCAGTTCCACCCTCTGGCGCCGGAATGGATCGAGTTTGCTGGCGATCCGGCGCCGCGCATGCACCGTGTCCGGCGCGACGGATCCGGCCTCGAGTGTCTCTACCAGCATGGCAACGACGAGTTCGTGGTTCACGAAACCTTTCTCGGATCCACCGGAGATCTCGTCTACACGGTGTGGCCGCATGCGCTCTGGCGCATGCATTGGCATTCGCGCGAGAGAACCTTGATCGCGAACTTGAATGCCTGGCACATCACACCGAATCGCGACGGCACGCTGGTCCTGTGCGACACCAACCACCCCGATCTGGGCCTCTTCCTGATCGACGTTGCCAGCGGAACACACCGTCAGGTGTGTCTCTCGCAGTCCTCCAACGCCGGCTCGCAGTGGAAGACCTCCCGCTACGCCCTTGCCGGGGATTTCGCCCGCGCCCGCAGCGAGGCCAAATCCGGCGCCCTCAGTTGGATGGAAGTTGCCACCGATACCGTCTACGGGCCCCAGTGGACCCATCCGCATCCATCCTTCTCTTCCACTGAAGATAAGGTCGTTTTCGCCAGTGACCGTTCCGGCCACCCGCAAGTCTACGTGGCCGAAATTCCCAATGCAGACGAGTAACCCAGAACTTATGAATACTTACAAGATCGCAGTGATTCCCGGCGACGGCATCGGCATGGAAGTGATACCGCCCACGCTTGAGCTGCTGATAGCCACGGGAACGAAATTCAATGTCCGCTTCCAGTTCAATCATTTCGAATGGGGCGCGGACTACTTCTTCCGCCATGGCCACATGATGCCGCCCAATGCGCTGGAGCTTCTCGCGCCCCACGACGCGATCCTGCTCGGTGCCGTCGGCCATACCGATATCCCCGACAACGTTACTCTTAACGGCTTGCTCCTCCCGATCCGGCGCGGTTTTGACCAGTTCGCCAACGTTCGCCCGGCGGTGCTCTACGATGGCGTAGAGAGCCCGCTCGCCGGACGCACCGCCGGCGACATCGATATGGTGGTGGTTCGCGAGAACACCGAAGGCGAGTACGCGCAGATTGGCGGATTCATGTATCATCACCAGCCCGACGAGGTCGCCGTGCAAACCTCGGTGTTCACTCGCCGCGGATGCGAACGTATCATCCGCCATGCTTTCGAACTCGCCAGCCGCCGAAACAAGAAGCGGCGCGTTGCCTCCATCACTAAGTCCAACGCCCAGGGCTACAGTATGGTGCTCTGGGATCGCGTCTTCAAAGCCATGGCCCACGAGTACCCCGGCATCGAAACCGAATCGCTATTGGTGGACGCAGCCGCAATGAATTTTGTGCGCCGCCCCGATACGTTCGACGTGGTTGTCGGCTCGAATCTTTTCGGCGACATCCTCAGCGATCTGTCAGCCATCGTTACCGGATCGATCGGCTTGGCGGCCAGCGCCAATCTCGATCCTACGCGCCGCTTCCCATCGATGTTCGAGCCCGTTCATGGCACCGCCCCCGACATCTACGGAAAAGGGATCGCAAACCCGATGGCCACCTTCTTCTCCGCGTCCATGATGCTCGATCATCTCGGAGAATCAGCCGCCGCCTCTGCCATCGACGCCGCCATTCGGAAGGCGCTTGCCGGCCGGGAAGGGCTCACGCCCGATCTTGGCGGCAAAGGTAATCTCCAATCGGTCACCAGCGCAGTGCTGGCTGCGCTTTAACTCCGATCTCTACTTCTTCATCCCCTGGCGCGCCACCAGGATCCGCTGGGAGATGAGGTCGTAGAGGTTTTCACGCATCGCTTTGTCCTTGCACTGGAATTCGTAGCGGGACCCCTTGATCGGGCGCACCCGAAAATCCTTCCGCCCCTTCCTCGAGAGTTCCCGAATCTCGGCGTACTTCCAGTTCCGCGAGTGCCGCGAGTCGGTCAGTGACTCGAACGCAAGCTCGCTTTCTTTCAGCATCAGCTTGCCGGTCTGATCCCCATTGCGGATATCGAAGACCATATCTCCGGTCGCGAGCGCCGTTTGGGCTGCCGCGGGCGCGCCGAGGAAAACAAGAGTTGCAACAAGAGCCGGGATGGAGAGGAGTGCGAGTTTCATTGCACTCGGATTATAGCAAGCACCCCGAGTAGCTGCTGCATGCGCTCCTAAATATTCTCTTCGGGCAAATAGTACTAGAATTACTAAAGCCAAGCATGCCTGACGAATTGTCCTCGAAATCCACACCCGAGCTTCAGACTCTCCTGCGTGACGCCGCCAGTCGCCCGCTCGATAGCCTACTGAATACCGGAGCAATCAAACTCGACGTTGCTCGCCTCCACGTCTTCCGCGACAGCTTTTGGAAAGGTTCGTTCGCACCTGACACTCCGCTTGGTTTCGCCGAAGTCTTGGGTGTCCCCTCGCCTGGACCGTCTTTTGCGCAAGGAAGCTTCTGGAAACGGTTCGACCGTTTCGAAGACGGCGCCTGCCTCGGCCACGTCGTCAACTATGAAATGCACTGGCTACCCGGCGAGCCCGAAGTCCGCGCCATCACCTATCCTGATGCGCGGCGAGCCTACTTCACCCAAGGCGCGCCCGTCCTGCTGCTCAAATACCGAAACGAGCCATATCGCATCGTCTACGACGTGATCAAGGTGCTCGACGCCAATCGCGCGATCGGTGTGATGCATCTCGGGACTTTCCCCAACGGTCTCGAGTTCGCCACCTTCGTCATGGAGCGCCACAACTATCCATTCATGAAAATGTCCGCGGCCGATTTCCGGCTGCTCGCCGCTGATCCCGCAGTTTCGCCGCTATCTCCGAAGGACGCCGTTGGCCGCTGGGAAGGCACCCTGCTCACTCTCGCCGACCCCAACCGCGTTCTCCTCAGCCAGGTGAATCCGCATCGCCTCCGTGTCGAGATCCGCCGCGGAGGGGATCGGCTCCGCCTGCGCTACCGAATCGGTGTCGTCAAAGGGCTGGACCTCATAAAGGGAACTGAGGAAATCGATCTTACCGAAGAAACCGAGGAGTCCGCCGAGGAAGCAACATTCGCTCGGACGGCGCTCAACCTTGGTTCCGGGGAAGCCATCGCCGGACGCTGGATCTCTTCAGACACCCGCCTATTGAAACTCCCAGGCATGGCGCAATACGCTGAGCCGGTCGGCGATAGCTTCGCATTTCATTTCTTTCTCGAACGACGCTGATCGAGCGCCCCTGGTCAGCGCCGGCCGACGACTTGCTCGAGGCTGGACGCGGTGAGCAGCTTCCGGCTCCACCGATCCATCTGAGCACTGGTGCCTCGATGCAGGCGATCCCGCGCCCACTTCGGCAGCGCGCCG
>JBGSME010000382.1:0-3969 GCA_041740335.1 Bryobacteraceae bacterium
CCGCCTTGCCCGATGCCAGCCGCCATGCCGGAAGCAACCCGAACAGCATGCTGGTGACCGCCGCCAACACCAGCGCCAGCAGCGTAACCGTCACGTCCATTCCGATTCTCGATTGCAAAGGAATGTAAAAGGCGCCCAAGCGCCCGATCGCTTCCAGCCCGTAGCGTGCACCGAGTAATCCGATGGCGGCGGACGCCGCGGCCAGCACGGCGCTCTCCGTCAGCAGTTGCCGGAGGATTCGGATTCTACCCGCGCCAAGCGCACGCCGGATCTCTAACTCGCGCTGCCGTGCCGCACCCCGCGCCAACATCAGGTTGGCAACGTTCACGCAAGCAATCAGCAGCACGAATCCCACCGCGCCCAACAGAAGAAACAGAGCTCGCCGGGCATCGCGAGTCAAATCCTCATGCAGCGGCCGCGCCATGAAGTGGATTCTTGCGCCGGGTCCGCGATCGAATGGCGAAGCCATCCATCCTTTCACGCCCGAATAGTACTCCGGGTATTCGTGCTCGAACTGCGCTGCGAGCGTCTGCAACTCGGCGTTCGCCCGATCGAGCGTCACACCAGGCCTGAGCCGCGCTGTGATCGGGATGCCGCGGTACTGGCGCGTGGGGCTCATCGCGTAAGGCAACCATACGTCGATCTGCTCCGAAGCGCTCACGGAAGGCGGAAAAAACAGACGAAACCCGGGAGGCAGTACACCTGCGATTCGCACGTTGAGGTCCTTCACTCGTACGGCCGTTCCGATTATGCCTGGGGCGGCGGAAAACCGGCGGCGCCACAATTCGTCGCTGATCAGAATCGACGACGCGTTCTGTGTTCCCTCGTCGATGCGCGAATCAAGCGTCCGTCCCAGCGCCGGGCGCACGCCAAGCAGCGGAAGAAAGTCGTCGGTGACACGGGCCACTGCGACGTGCTCCACCTCCCCCGCGTATTCGAGGTTTGCATAGCCGGAATCGATCGTCGAGACCAGTTCGAACGAACGGCTGCGTTCTCTCAGGTCGTGCACCTCTCCCATCGTGGCGCCGGTGTTCGAAACATTGCGTGCGTCCACCTGAATCATCACGATCCGGTCTGGCTCCGGATACGGCAGGGGGCGCCACAGCACCGCGCGCATCAAGCTGAACATCGTGAGATTGGCGCCAATACCAAGCGCAAGGGTCGTTACCACAACAACGGTAAACCCGGGTCCACGCAGCAGCGAGCGGCACGCATATCGAATGTCCTGAAAGGTGGTCTCCACTGCGTGTCCGAGCCATGTCTCCCGGACTTCCTCTTTAATCCCCTCAATACCACCCATTTCCACAAGCGCCTGCCGCCGTGCTTCTTCGCGAGGCATCCCCTTGACGATGTTGCGATCGGTCAGATCGTCCACATAGGCGTGTAGTTCGGCGTCGAGCGCGTCTTCGGCCCGATGCCTTCGGAACAGGTTGCCGAGGATCCGCTTGATCTTGTTCGTAACCGGCATACTACGCGGACTCCAGGAGCGCGGTCATCGCCCGCACGATTCGAGTCCAGGTCTTTCTCTGCACCGCCAGTTGGCGTTTGCCGGCCCGCGTCAGCGTATAGGACCGGACCCGGCGCCCTTCCGTTGATTCCTGCCATTCTCCCTCGATCCAACCCGCCTGTTCGAGCCGATGAAGCGCTGGAGAAAGTGATCCTGCCTTTCCGTGGAAGGCCCCATGCATGACTTGTAATCTGCCATGACCCATCTCGCTTCGCCCAACTAATCTCCCGCCGCCCCCGCCGTCACCTCCCCCGTCACCCCGCGCCGCTGCGCTACCCACTGCCTCACATCCTCGATCATCGAATACGTCACCGGCACCACCAACAGCGTCAACACCAGACACAGCGTCTGTCCCCCGATAATCGTAATCGCAATCGCCGACCGTTGCGACGCGCCCACGCCCTTCCCCACCGCCGTCGGCAGCAGCCCCGCAATAATCGCCAGCGTCGTCATCAGAATCGGACGCAGCCGCACTCGGTTCGCCTCCATAATCGCCGGCCGCAATCCCATCCCCGTGTTGCGCAACTGGTTCATGTAGTCGATCTGCAGAATCCCATTCTTTTTCACGATCCCCAGCAACAACAGCACGCCCAGCGCGCTAAACAGATTCAGGCTCCTGCCCGTCACATCGAGCGACAACAGCGCGAACGGAATCGACAGCGGTAGCGTCAGCAGAATCACAAATGGATGCACCAGACTCTCAAACTGCGCCGCCAGCACCATGTACATGAAAATTGACGCCAACCCGATCGCCATCATCATGTTCGCCGTCGTCTCTTCGAGTACCCGCACTTGCCCGGAAAACACCACCCGGTAACCCTGCGGCAATGCGATCCGGTCAAACACCGCCTGCGCCGCAGCAGCCGCATCCTGTAATCCATAACCCGGCGCCACATTCCCGTAAACGCCCACTGAAAATTGCCGCGCATACCGGTCGATCCGGCTCGGTCCCAGGCCCCGCTCCAGATTCGCCACCGAATCCAGCCGGATCAATCCCAGCTTCGAAGACGGCACCAGCAACCGGCTCAGTACTTCCGGATTGTCTCGCTGATCCTGCGCCAGCCTCATCATCACCGGATACTGCTCGGAGCCCTCCTTATACGTCGAGATCTCATCCTCGCCCGACATCAGCAGTCGGACCGCGCCCGCGATGTCGCTCACGCGTACCCCCAGGTCCGACGCCAACACCCGGTCCACGTGTACCTGTAGCTCCGGATTGTTCAGGTTCAGATTCACCTTGATATCCGCGATCGCCGGCTGCTTGCCCAATTCCACTTGCGCCGTCTTCGCATACCGCACCAACGTCCCGATATCCGGGCCGAGCATCATCGCCCGAATCGGGGAAAACGAATCGCGCCCGCCCAGCATGTTCGGGAACATAATCCGCGGACGCGATTGCTCGAAGCCGCCGAACTGCGCCCGCACCCGCTGCGCCATCTCCTCGATCGCCGGCCTCTCCTCTTCCGGATCGAGCAGAATCGTCGAGTACGCCATCGTCACCCGGTCCATGAACGTCGAACTTCGTGGCACCATCAACCGCACGCCGTCTACCTTGTCTACACGCTTCGACAACGCCAGCGCCGTCCCCTCGGTGGCCGCTAACGACGATCCTTCCGGCAACTCGAGGAACAGCCCCAACTCGCCCTGATCTTCCTGTGGCATCCAGTCCCGCTTGATCCGCTTGTTCAGCCAGAACGTCGACGCAAACGTCAACCCGCAAACCGCCATGATTACCCAGCGATGCCGGAGTGACCATCCAAGCAGACTCACATATCCGCGCTCCACTGGCCCCGGTTCCCCATGCCCATGCCCGCCGCTTTTTCCGCCCGCCGCCACCTTCCGCTTCAGCAGCCGCGCGCTCAAGGCCGGCGTCAGCGTGAACGCCACCAGCATCGATACCAGAATCGCAACCGACATCGTCCATCCGAATTCGTTCAGAAACTTCCTCGCATACCCCGTCATGAACGCGATCGGCACAAAAATGATCACCAGCGACAGCGTCGTCGCCATCACCGCTAGCGCGATCTCTTTCGTCCCCTCGATCGCCGCCTGCTTCGGCGCCATGCCCTTATCCTCCATGAACCGGTAGATATTTTCGAGCACGATAATCGCATCGTCGATTACGATTCCCACCGCCAGCGTCAGCGCCAATAGCGTCATCGAATTCAGGGTGAAATTCATCACCCGCAGCAGCGTGAATGTCGTGATGATCGAGGTGGGGATCGCCAGCGAACTGATCAGCACCGTGCGCCAGTCCCGGATGAAAAACCACACGATCATCGAGGCCAGCAGACTCCCCAACAGCAAATGCTCCTCCAGCGCCTCTACCGAATTGCGGATATAGGTGGCCTGCTCTTTGATCATGTCCACCTGCACGCCGCTCGGCAGCTCCGTCTTTACTTGTTCCAGTCGCGCCAGCAGTCCGTCCACTACCTTCACCGTGTTCATGCCCGTTGGCCGCT
>JBGSME010000383.1:0-2179 GCA_041740335.1 Bryobacteraceae bacterium
GTCGCGATGCACGAACACCTTGGGTTGCGCCAGATTGTTGACCAGAATGGTGTCGAATACGTTGCGCAGAACAGCGGCTTGGGTATCGTCAAGCACGAGCCCCAAGTGCCTGGCGACGTACCAGTCGGGAAACAGGTTCAGTTCGCGCTCCAGCAGCGCGCGATCGTAGTCGGGCAGAACGCCGGGGCGGCTGGCGCGCTGGATATCGACCAGCGCGGCGTTGGCGTCGCGGTAAAGTGCCGGAGCCGTCCCCGCGTCAAGCACGTTCAGATAGGTGGTGTTGCCGAGGTCGGACAGCAGCAGGAATCCCTGTTCGAGATCCTGCGCATAGACCTCGGGAACATGCACACCGGCCGCCTGAAACAGGGCGGCGACATGCAGGAAGGGTCGGCAATCCTCGTGCTCGGGCGGAGCGTCCATGACGATGCGGGTATCGCCATTGTCCAGCGTGATGCGGAAATAGCGGCGGAAACTGGCGTCGGCCGATGCCGGTTCGATCCTGATTTCCTGTTCGGAGTGCTGGCGCGGGAACAGACGGTTCAGCCAGTCGCGCAGCAGGATGGTACGCGGCATGCCGCTTCTCCTCGGGCTAAGGTGCTAAAATGCGGCGATTTTACCACCCGCCCCGTTGGATGCTGCGCCGGTGGCCCCGTGAGCAGTTTTGACTTGACTGAAATGTTCGGATGAATCGGACGGCCCGACGCAAACAACTCGCGCTTTTCATGTGCTGCGGCTTCGCCAATGCTCTCCTCATCGGCTATGCCGGTGAGGCGGCGGCGCAGGCCGGCACGCCCCTGCGGGTTGATCCGGTATTGTTGGGATTGCCTCCGGTCAAGCCCGAGCAGGTTCCCGTGCCCGCGGTTAAGCCTGCTGCTCCTGCCGAAAAGGATGAGCGTGCTGAGGTCAAGCCGGTCGAGGCTCCGGTGGTTGAATCCCGGCCGGTTGCTCAGCCAGCCGAAACCGAGCGCTCGGAAGATCCCGGCGAAGCTTCCGTGCCCGCAGCAGTGGAACTTCCCGCTAAAGCGGCGGCGACGCCGACTCCGGCAACCACTGCGTCGCCCACTCTGGAATCCGAGCAACAGGCGCGTCCCGCCGATCCGCCAGCGACAGTCGCTTCCGTTCAGAAGGAACCGCAGAGGACTGTTGTCCCGGAGCCGGTCAGGAGCGCCCCATTACCGGGCGCTTCGGGGGCAAAGATATCTTCCCTGGGACCCCTGCGCGTCGATCCGGCACTCCTGGGCATGCCTCCCGCCGTACCGGCAGTACAGCTTGCCGGACGTCCGGGGGCAACATTGCGTACACCGTCGAGCCAAGTCCAGTCCCAGGCGACGAGTGCTCAGGCGCCGCTGATATCGCCAACGGGGCCGCGCGACGCGGGTGAAGTGCCGGATTCCGCGCCGGCACTGGTCTTGCGCGCTTCGTCGAAAATGGAGCCGCTGCCCAAGGATAGCGCGATACCACGCCCGGCCTTCCTCAGTGCCCAGCGCATGTCCGGAGAGGTTAACCGGGAGTTCAATGCCGAGGGTGAGGCCGAACTTCGCAAGATCGGCACCATCGTCAACTCGGATCGCCTGACCTACTGGCCGCTGGATGACGAGCTCGAAGCTGAGGGCAATGTGCGGCTGCAACAGGGTGAGGACGTCATCTCCGGTCCAAAGATGCGCCTCAGGCTGGAGGATCAGGTCGGCTATTTCGAGCAACCGTCCTACCACCTCAAGCACCAGCCGTTGACGGGCAGCAAGGCGGCCAACGACCGGGCGGACTCCGATCAGCGCGTCGACGAGTTGAGCAGGAGTTCCTGGTGGAGTTCGGGCTTTGCCACGCCGACGGCGATGAGCATTGCACCGGGGCAAACCCGTTTAAAGGAGAAAACGAAACTCAGCACGACGACCGAGTCGCGGGGTGAAGCGGAGCGGATCGACTTCGAGGGGGAAAACCAGTTCCGCCTGTTGAACAATACGTTCACAACCTGTCCGGTCGATAATGACGATTGGTATGTTCGAACCCGTGAATTGAAGCTGGATTACGACCGCGAGGTCGGCGACGGCGAGGATGCGACGGTTTACTTCAAGGACGTGCCGATTCTCTATTCGCCATGGTTTTCCTTCTCGCTCAACAACGAGCGCAAGTCGGGGTTCCTGCGCCCATCGATCGGCACCAACAGCGACAGCGGCTTCGA
>JBGSME010000384.1:0-4412 GCA_041740335.1 Bryobacteraceae bacterium
CCGGGCGATTGATTTCCTGGACCGGCACCGGCAGGATCCCTGCTACATCCATCTGTGGCTGAACGATGTTCACGATCCGTTTGCACCGCACGAGGGCACGCTAGCGCGTTATGCGACGGTATTGAAGAACAAGTACGAGCGGCAGTATCACGCGGTGGTGGATGATATGGATCGGCAACTGGGCCGGCTGTTCGACGCGGTGGACCGGATGGGGCTTGGCGAAGATACGGCGATTGTGTTCGCGAGCGATAACGGTCCGACGGCTTGGCCGCGATACTACAACGAGGGGCTGGCGCCACCGGGCCGCGCGGCGGGGCTTCGAGGACGGAAGTGGAGCCTGTATGAGGGAGGGATCCGCGAACCGTTCATCCTGAGATGGAAGGGCCGGGTTGCGGGCGGGCGGACAAATCGGGATACGCTTCTAACGGCGGTGGATCTGTTTCCGAGCTTTTGCCGGCTGGCGGGGGTGAAGGCGCCAGCGGTGGAGTTCGATGGCGAGGATCTGTCACAAGCGCTGCTCGGGAAGCGGCAGCAGCGTAAGAGGCCGATCTATTGGGAGTATCCACGCAGTGCGCGGGATCTGTTGCCGGGGCTCGAGGAGGACCGTAGCCCGAGCTTGGCGATGCGGGACGGAAGGTGGAAGGTGCTGATGAATCCGGACGGGTCGCGTGTGGAGCTTTACGACTTGCAGCGCGGGGTGGATGAAAAGGCGAATCTTGCGGAAAAGCGGGCGGACGTAGCGATGCGGATGTCGGAGCAACTGCGGGCGTGGCGGCGGTCGCTGCCGGAACTGCCTGGGGATGTGCGATAAAATGAGCGAGTTCGGCATCCGGACAGAAATCCGTTAAATGGCAGCAGTGATCCCCCGCCTATACCCTAACGCCGATACGACGGTGCTTTCTCAGATTGGCAACACTCCGTTGTTGCACATGAAGAAGCTTGGCGCGGAATTCCCTGGTGTTGAGATCCATGGGAAGGCAGAGTTTTTCAACCCGGGAGGCTCAGTAAAAGATCGTCCGGCGTTGAATATGATTCTCGAGGGGGAGCGGGCGGGGCTGTTGAATCACAATCGGACGATTCTGGACGCGACGAGCGGGAACACCGGGATCGCGTATGCAATGATTGCGGCGGCGCGCGGGTACAAGGTGAAGCTGTGCCTGCCGCAGAACGCGTCGCCGGAGCGGAAGCGCATGCTGCGGGCATATGGCGCGGAGATCGTATTTACAGATCCGGCACGGGGAACCGACGGGGCGATTGAGCGGTGCCGGGAGATTTACCGGACGGAGCCGGATCGCTACTTCTATCCGGATCAGTACGGCAATCCGGCGAACTGGCAAGCGCATTTCGAGAGCACCGGGCCGGAGATCCTGGCGCAAACCAACGGCGCGATCACGCACTTCATTACGGGGCTTGGGACGTCGGGCACTTTTATGGGCGTTACGCGGCGGCTGCGGCAGGACGCGCCTGGCGTACGTTGCATTTCGATGCAGCCGGCGACGGGTTTCCATGGGTTGGAGGGGCTGAAGCATATGCCGACGGCGCTGGTGCCGGCGATCTACGAACCGAGCCTGGCCGATGAGAATGTGTGGGTTGAGACGGAGGATGCGTACCGAATGGTGCGGCGGTGCGCGCGGGAAGAGGGCATTCTGGTTGGAGTTTCCGCTGGCGGGAATTTGTTTGCGGCGGTGCGGCTGGCGCGGGAGCTGGCTGACCGGAATGAGCCGGGGTTGATTGTGACGACGCTTTGCGATGGGGCGGACAAGTATCTTTCCGAGGAGTTCTGGAACGATCCGGACTCCTAAGTCTTCGCCGGCACAACGGAGCCGGGGCGGCGATGATCTTTTCTGCTTTAGAGGACGCCCCGCCCTGTGGCGGCTAGTTTGCGGCGGCCTGGCCTACAGCTTTGACATTCCTTAACAGGCCTTGCCGCGCGGCTCCGCGTCTAGAAGGGTACGGCATCTTGCCGGGAAAAGGCCCCCATGCTCCAAAACGGAACTCATCCTCACCCGGGACAGCCCGCTGTCCGCCTTACTTGTGAGCTGCCCTCTGAATTCGAATTTGGCTCTGTAGTGGTCGACTTCAACCGGGCGCGATTGTCGCGGAACGGAGAGGCGGTTGCTGTTCCGCTTAAGGAGCTGCAGTTGCTTCGTTATCTGGTGGCGCGGCGCGGGGAAGTGGTATCGCGTGACGAATTGCTTCGTGAAGTGTGGGACTACCACACTGTGACGACGCGAACGGTAGACGTGCATGTGGCTGGGCTGCGCCAGAAGATCGAGGCGCGGCCGCGTTCTCCGCTGTTCCTGCTGACTGTGCGCGGCAGCGGATATATGTTTCGCGGAGACGCGACGCGGATTGTCGAAAGGGGTCCGAATGTAAGGACCGGTGCCGGTTAACCGAACTTTACAGTAACGGAGAGAACCTTCTCCGGCAAGGTGGGTTGGAGAAAGCAGGAGGTAGTTACAAACACCATGAATACAAAAACTTACAAACGACGTTCGTTGATGGCGGCGCTCGCGTTGGCGATGGCGCTACCGGTTGTTCCTTCCGCGTTCGCCCAGCGGGGTCCGCGGCCGGATGGTCCCGGTGGGCGGGGCGGTAATCGCGTCGACTTTTTGGCTGGGTTTCTTTCGTTGACCGATGCCCAGAAGACGCAGGCGCAAGCGATCTTCGATGCGGCGAGCGCAGCGACGGAGACGGCGCGTGGGCAGTCCGAAGCAGCGCGGACGGCGTTGAATGCGGCCGTTAAGGCGAATCAAAGCGACGCTGAGATCGATCGCCTGGCGGCGGCAATCGGGGTGATCGCGGGACAGACAACTGCGATCCAGGCGAAAGCGCAAGCGAAGTTTTATGCGTTGCTCACGGCTGAGCAGAAGGCAAAGTACGACGAAATGTCGAATCGAGGCGGACGAGGGCGGCCTGGACGCGGGTAAGTACAGGTTGTTTTTCGAAGTTACTGGACGCGTCCCAACCGGGCCGCGTCCTTTTTCGATTACGCTGGAGGGGTGATTACCACCGAGCAGATTCTCAACCCGCGCACGCCCACAGGACCGGACAAGCCCATCGAACATCTGGCGGCTTGTCATCGGCGGATTGAGCAGCGGTTGGAGACGCTGGAACGGGCTGCCTCTGTGTTTGCGACTCGGCGCGAGGAGGCATTCGAGGCGATACGTTCGGCGATGGAGTTTCTGGATACCAACGGTGCGCGGCACACGGAGGACGAAGAGGAGAGCCTGTTTCCCCGGCTGCTGCCAAATTTGAGCGCCGAGGATGCGGCCGCAGTGGAGGGGCTCCAGCAGGAGCATGCGGAGGCTGAAGCGGCCTACGCCGCGCTCAAGGCGATCCTGCTGCGCGTTCCAGATACGATCGATGATGTTTGGGCCGGGCAATACCGGAGTGCGGTAGCGGGGCTCAATGAGATTTATCGGGGGCACATCGCCGGTGAAGACATGCTGTTTCCCCGGCTCGCGGCGGCGGTGCTGAGTGAAGCGGATCTGGCGGCGATCGCAGGGGAAATGAAAGGCCGGCGGGCATGATGATCGCGACGGCGTTTTTTCTGCTTGCACAGTCGCTTGCGGGCACGCAGGCGCTGGTGACCGAAGGGGATCTGGCGGCACGGATGCTGGCGGGCATTGACGCCTGGCTCGACTTCGAGACGTTCAACTCGACCAAGACGCGTCCAAATCCGCCGCGCCCGGAGGGTTTGCGCAAGATTCTCGGTGTTGCCGATGAGCGGGTGGCATTCGAGAGCCTGTCGCTCGATGGAACGATGCAGCAGGCGCCCGAGGTCTTTACGGGCGGGGCGTACCGTGTGCTTCGTGTGCGTTGGCCAGTTTTGAAGGGCCTGGACGCGAAGGGGCTTTTGTTTCAACCAGCCGGAACGCCGAAGGCGCGTATTGTCGCTATGCCGGACGCGGATCAGACTCCGGAGCAGATTGACTGGCCGCATCGTTTAGCGGCGAGCGGTTGCCAGGTGATTGTTGTCGCGCTGGTGGACCGCGGCGCGACGGGGATTGTGAATCCGGAGATTCCGCGGGCGCTGAAACAAACCCGGCGGGAGTTTTTGTATCGGCAGGCGTTCGAGATGGGGCGTCATGTGATCGGGTACGAGGTACAGAAAGTCTCGGCGGCATTGGATTGGTTCGAGCGGCAGGAACCGAAGGTGCCGTTGGCGGTGGCGGGTTATGGGGAAGGCGGGCTGATCGCGCTCCATTCGGCGGCGGTGGACGCGCGGATTTCGAGCGCATTGATCAGTGGATACTTCGGGCCGCGCGAAGGGCTTTGGCGGGAACCGGTCTATCGCAATGTATGGGGACTGCTTGATGCCTATGGCGATGCCGACATCGCCGCGATGATCAAGCCGAGGCGTTTGTTGATCGAGCCGGCGCGGACGCCGGAGACGGCGGCGAGCGCGC
>JBGSME010000385.1:0-3201 GCA_041740335.1 Bryobacteraceae bacterium
GGCGGCCAACGCCACCGGCGCTGATCTCACCATCGCCGGTTCCAACACGATCGCCGTTCATGACGTCCTCATCGGCGAGGTCTGGGTCGGCTCCGGCCAGAGCAACATGCAGTGGACCCTTCAGAATTCCAATAACGCCGACGCCGAAGCCCTTAACGCTAACTTCCCCAGGATCCGTCTCTTTCGCGTTCCCCTCAAGTCGATGCCCACTCCCCAGGACGACGTCGACACAAAGTGGGAAACCTGCTCGCCCGATACCATCCGCCAGTTTTCCGCCGTGCTCTACTTCTTCGGACGCACTCTGCACAAGGAAATGAACGTACCCTTCGGGCTCATCCAGACTGCCTATGGCGGCACTCCCGCCCAGGCCTGGACCAGTAAGGAAGCCCTCGCCGCCGACGCAGCCCTTCTTCCGATCCTCGGCGAATGGGCCAAAGTCCTCGATAACTATCCCGCCGCCATGGATCGCTACCAGAAACAATTGGCCGATTGGGAAGCCCAAACCCGTGGCTCCCGCGGCGCAGGCCAAACCGTTCCCCGCAAACCCGCCATGCCCATGGGCCCGGGACACTCCCACTCCCCCTCCGGCTTGTATAACGCCATGCTCCATCCGCTTGTCAATTACGCCATCAAAGGCGCTATCTGGTATCAGGGCGAAAGCAACGCCAGCCGCATCCAGGCGCCTTTGTACAAGCGCCTGTTCGAAACCATGATTCAGGATTGGCGCGCACGCTGGGGCATCGGTGATTTCCCCTTCTTCTTCGTGCAACTGGCTAACTTCGCCAAAGCCGGCTCACCCGAGGACTGGGTTCTTGTCCAGGAAGCCCAGGCCCAAACCCTCGAATTGCGCCGCACCGGAATGGCCGTCATCAACGACATCGGCACGGCCGATAACATCCATCCCAAAAACAAGCAGGATGTCGGCGCACGCCTGGCCTTGCTCGCCCGCCATATCGCCTACGGCGAACGCATTCCCTACACCAGCGCGATGGCGCGCCAGGTCACGCGGGAAACCGAATCCACCGGCGACCGCGGCGTCAAGCTACGCGTCTGGTTCGATCAGGCCGATGGCCTCAAGACTCGCGATGGAGGCCCCCTCAAAGGCTTCGAAATCGCTGGCCCCGATGGTACGTTCCATCCCGCCGAAGGCCGCGTCGACGGTCCCACCGTCGTCGTTCACAGCCCCACCGTCGCGATGCCCGTGAAGGTCCGCTATGCCTGGTCCGCCGATCCCGACGCCAACCTCGTCAACGGACTCGGCCTCCCGACCTCCGTCTTCCGGGCCTCCGTCGACTAGCCTATAACTTCCGAACATAGGTAAAGTAAGCCCCTCGCTCGGTGTTGTCCCCTTCGATCAGCCAGGTCCGCAACTCCGCCGGACCTTTGCTAAGTTCAACCTCAAACACCGCCGCCTTGTCCTCCGCCTCCACCGCGGTCGACTTGTCCACGCTCCCGATCTGGATCCGCGCCTTCACCGCCCGGATCGCCTTGCCCTGGGCCGTCTCCCGATTCGGCGCCGCATCCTTGTAACTCGCATTGATCGGAAGATCCACCTCCTCCGGCCATCGCCGCAGTTCGAACCGGTACTTGCCCGCCTCCTTCACATCCACCGCCCAGAAACCGTTCGCCGCCGGAGCCTCGCGGATCCCGCGCTGATTCCACGTCCGCTCGGACCCCTCTCCATGCCAGTCATGACACGTCAACCGAACCGGATTCGCCGACGGATGCCCCAGCCCGATCCGCACATATTCTCCCGCGTGCGCCGACACCATCTTCCACCACCGCTCGTACGCCTCCGTCAACCGCGCCACCGTTTGCGGCTGCTGCGGCGCCACGTTCGTCTTCTGTCCCGGATCCTTGCCGATGTCGTAGAGCTCCAGCTTCGCCGCGTCCCCGTCCGGGCTCGGATTCACCAGCCGCCACCGCTCCGTCATCACCGCCGCCTGGCGCCACTTCACCAGATTCTCCAACCGCTGCGAATCCGTCACGATCGTCCGATCGGCCCACGAAGCGCTCGACTTCTTCAGCAGCGGCGTCAACGATCGCCCGTGCATCTCCGGGCCCTTCGGGCGTTTTAACCCGCACAGTTCGATCAGCGTCGGCGTAATGTCCACATGCGCGGTCAGCGTGTCGATGTCCCGCCCGCCGCCGAGCCCGCCCTTCGGCCACCGCACAAAGAACGGTACGCGATGCCCTCCTTCATAGGGCGATCCCTTCATTCCGCGCATGCCCGCGTTAAACACGTTCGCACCCGCCGCGCTGCCATTGTCGGTGGTGAATATCAGGATCGTATTCTCCGCCAGGCCTTGCTTTTCGAGCCAACTCGTAAGCCGCGCCATGTTGTCGTCAATGTTCTCGATCATGCCGTAGAAGCCCGGATCGCGCAGCCCCTTGGTGCCCTTATAGCGCTCGGTGTAGCTGTCCGGAGCCCACATCGGCCCGTGCGGCGCGTTCGTCGGAACGTAGCAGAAAAACGGGGATCCCTTCCCGTGCGATTCATCCATGAAGCGCATCGCATTTTCGAACCACACGTCCGTGCAGAAGCCCTTGTACTTTTCCGGCCGGCCGTTGTGGAAGTACGTGTCGTCGGCGTAGTCGTTCCCAAAGAAATCCGGCGTCTGCCAAACGCCGCCGCCGCCATTCACAAGCACCTCATCGAACCCCCGGTCCTGCGGCCGGCACGGATAATTGTCCCCCAAATGCCATTTGCCGAAAATCCCGGTGCGATATCCCGAAGCCCGGAAACAATCCGCCAGCGTAACCTCGCGCGGATGCAGCAGCGACCGGCCCATGATCGTGTGCCAGGCGCCCGTCACGTTGGTGTAACGCCCGGTCAGCAACGCGGACCGGGTCGGCGCGCACGTCGGGCTCACGTGATAGTTGGTCAGCCGCACCGACTCCGAATGCAGTTTGTCGATCGCCTTGGTCTTGATCGCCGGATTGCCGTGGCAGGCCAGATCGCCATAGCCCTGATCGTCGGTCATCACCAATACCACGTTGGGCCGCGTCTCGGCGGCCGTTGCCAATGCGGGGAGAAGTGAGGCTCCCAGGAAGTGTCGGCGGGTAGTCACTTTTTGAGGTTACTCTAAAGGAACCGTTTCGTGAAACTCGCTATCGCCACTCTGCTTCTTACGTTCACAGCGCTCGCCCAAACGCCGCCGCCCGCTCCCACGCCGCCGGCGGAGGCCAAACCCGCGCGCG
>JBGSME010000386.1:0-11995 GCA_041740335.1 Bryobacteraceae bacterium
GCGCCGGGACTGCTGGGCGCTTTCGAGCAGGATGCGCTCCCAGCGCGGCCTCCTTTTCCCGGCGGCGCGTTCCAAGCCGTGTTCGCTCCGATCGGTGATGAGCGGCACGAAGGTCCCGGCGCCGGCCTCGGTGCCCTTTTCGAGAAGCAGTTCCAAACGGTCAAACTTGATCAGGGCGAAATACAACCTGATCCGAACCGGAAGAGGATGCAGCGGCAGCGATTCCACCGCGCGGAAAACGACGAGGCTTTTGCGGGCTTCTTCCACTTCGGCCAGGTAGACAGCGCCCGCGGAGACGATCTCGTAGCGTTGCCCCGCTTCTACTCGCAGCACTCGGGTGAGATGATGCGCGTCTTCACCGGTGAGGCTGGCGGTGTTGTGGCGAAGCGGGGGGACGAAAAAACGCCGTCGTGCCATCGGCCGCGGCGCTACGCCGATTCCAGTTCGAGCGGCATGTAGTTGCCCCGGATGCGCGAAACCGGCTTTGCCCGCTTTATGATGGAAACCGCAATCTGGACGAGGCTTTGCGCTGCTTCATAGGGCTCCGGGTACAGATTTACGGCGAGCGCGCGGCCGTCGCGAATCGAGGCTGCTTCCTCCGGCGTGACAAAGCCGAGCAGATGCACAACGCCGCCGGCGAGTTTGTGGACCTCGAAGCTCTGGTAGTTGCGGCGTGCCCACAGCGGCATCTCGCTGTTCACCGGCGATCCGGTGAAGCCGTAGATATTGTCGGGGAGTTTCCCCAGAGCCGTTCCTTCGCGTTCGGAAGGCACGATGCTCAGGCCTTTGCTGCTTCGTAGGCCGGCAAACAGAGTTTCGATCTCAGGCGTGATTGGGGATGCGTACGTAACCATACGTTTTCAGAACCAATTTTATCGCCGGGCGGCGTGTCATCTCAAGCGGCTGGTTACGGCTGGGCTGGGGAGTCCAGGGGACGCAGCCACACGTTGCGGAACTTCATGACGGTGTGCGGCGCGTTGGGAAACCCGCTGTGGTCCTGGAGGAGAAGCGGGCCCGCTGTGCATCCCTTGCCCAGCTTTTCGCTGGCATTGATGGCGACGTGATCCTGCACCAGGACTCCGTTGAGGATGGCGGT
The DNA here is from genome assembly GCA_041740335.1 of Bryobacteraceae bacterium. Classification (GTDB taxonomy): domain Bacteria; phylum Acidobacteriota; class Terriglobia; order Bryobacterales; family Bryobacteraceae; genus DSOI01. Next base: position 1,097 of record JBGSME010000386.1, read on the forward strand.
GACGGTTGCTTTCGCGATGACGCTGCCTTCGGTGTCGCAGCGAGGGCCATGGAAGATCACATCGTAGGACTGCCATTCCTCCGGCGGACGGGCCGCGTTCGCCAGCGGCGGGGCCTGGCCGTACAAGGCGCCCAGATGGCCGTGCGCGTAGGTGGAGTTGCGATAAGAATCGAGGATCTGCAATTCGTAGCGGCCTTGGAGGTAGAGGCCGCTGTTGCCGCGCATCTGCCCCTTCTGTTCGGGCATGTTGGGGGTGGCGAACTCGAGATGAATCTGTGCGCTGTGAAAATGGCGCCGGGTCTGGATGTCGCCGCTACCGCTGGCGCAGCGCATCACGCCGGAATCGACTTGACACTGTGCCGGTTCGCCGCCGCGCCGGGTCCAGCCGTCCATATCCTTGCCGTTGAAAAGGATCAAGGCGTCGGAAGGCGCCCCCGCAGTGTCAACGGTGGCGGCGCCGGGAGTAACGACCGGGGGTTGCGGCGCCTCTTGAGACCAGGCCGGGAGGGACCATGCCAGGAGGGCGGCGAAAGCGGTAAGAAGAAGTCGTGGGAGCATTCGTTTTTCCGGCCATCATGATAGCAGACGGGTTGCGGCCTGATATTAAAATAATTTAATTAAACAACATGAGAAGATCTGCTTGACAGTGGTGGGGTACCTGCTTCAGTATAGTGAAAACGATTACAGGCGGACCGCTGGGCTTGGGCGGCCCATTTCCTCCGAGGCGTTTCCGCCTGTATCCCTAACCTACCAATCCCACTGGGCTCCGAAGGACGCCCGCACTACCAGCTTCGTCGGGAAGTCTCTATGATTGAGCGGCCGGTCCGGATCGGCGATTCTGTCCAAAAGAAGCTGTGCCGCGCATTGTCCCATCTCGCGGGCCTGGTAGCTCACGGCGGTGAGCGATGGCCGCAAGGACGCCGCCCAGGGGAGATCGTCGAATCCAACCAACGCGACGTCCCGGGGAATGTCCAGACGCCGCTCATGGATGGCTTGCAGCGCGCCCAGGGTGAGCGTGTTACCGCCAGCGAAGATCGCGGTGGGCGGCGCAGACCGGTCCAGCATTTCCTGAACGGCGCGATACGCCGATTCCTGTTTCCACTCCACCATGGTGATCAAATCTTCGGGAACCTTACGGCGGCACTCGGCGAACGCCGCGCGATAACCTGCGAGGCGGTCTCTTCCGGTACTGGTAGTTATGGGGCCACAGAGGATCGCGATTCGTTCGTGATCGAGCCGGAGTAAGTGCTTCACAGCCTGATGTGCACCTTCTAAGCTTTCCATGTTCACCGAGTCAACGGCGATATCTTCCGGCGTGCAGCTTAAAGCGACTAATGCCACGCCGGCCTCCGCCATTTCGCGGTACAAGCAGTTTCGCGCAGCGCTTGGCGTGAAGATGAGTCCCGCGACGCCTTCTCCGTGCAGCGTCTCTAACATGAACTGTTCGCGTTCGGCGTTGTCGGCGTAGTGAGCCAGCAACAGGCAGTAGTCGGCGGGCACCAAAACATCTTCGATACCGCAGATTACCGTGCTGAAATAAGTGTTTTCGATGTCCGGAATCGCCACGCCGACGATTCTGGTTCCTCGTGACCGCAAACTGCGCGCAACGCGATTTGTCTTGTACTTGAGTTGCCGGGCGGCGAGGTGGACTTTGTCAGCGAGCGGTTCACTAACCGGACCGGAACCAGACAAAACACGAGATACCGTGGCGGTAGATACACCAGCCAAGGCGGCTACATCTTTGATCGTCGGGACAAAGTTGTTCGACCCGATCGTTGCTAGCCTCCGACGGGACATTAGTTAAATCCTAGTGGATTGCCCCGGCGATGTCAAAACAACAGGCTAGATATGTACTATTGTTGTCCCGCTAAGGCAAGTTCGGCGAAGCAATAAAGAGCGCCTCGCGTGCGAAGATACATCCGGTCATCCACCAGCGCGGGAGTAGCGAAACACTCTTCTTCCAGATCGTTAACCGCCAGGATTTCCCAATTTGCATCCGCCTTCAACACCGTTGCCCGCCCTTCCTGGCTGATCAGAAATACTTTCCCCGCGCCCCCGACCGGCGAAGAATAGTAAGTGCCAAGCGCCCCGGTCAAACGCCCTTGCTTAAAAATCTTTCCGGAAACGGGATCGAGGCTGCTGAGAATTCCACCGTCCTTCACTAAATACAGTACATTGAGATAGATAAGCGGCGAGGGGACATTCGGCAGGAACTTTTGCATGCGCCAGCGTACGCCTGGCGAATTGGTTAGGTCGCCTTTTCCTTCCGGGCGCACCGCAATTAACGCGTTACGCGAAGCGCGCCGGGCCCGGTAATTTTCCCACTCCTGTTCGTTTACCAGCTTGTCTTCGTTGAGGTCGATATTGACGAATCCCCGTTGCACGCGAGCTTCGGTGGAGTACTCTTCCGCGGTGAGCATCCCGTCACCGTTGGAATCCTTGTCGCGGATGGTGTCGGCGAACGATGGGGTCTCGGTGGGTGTCTCGGCTTCACCGCCGCCTTCCCACCAATGGGCATAGATGGTCCCGTCGTGAATAATCGGCGTAGACTTCGGCTGCCACGACATTCCGCGGATCCACCAGAGCCTCTCCCCGGTTTCGGCCGAGTATCCGGTGAGATAGTAAGCCCCGGGAACCACGATCTGATCGCCGCCCCCGGGGGCACGATAGAGCACCGGCGTCGAGTAGGACCGAGTCACTTCCGGCCGCGGCGTCTTCCACGCCACCTTGCCGGTATCTTTCCGCACTGCCAGCAAGTACGAGTTAGTGTCCTGATCGCATAACATGATCACGAGTCCGCCGGCCAGGATGGGGGACGAGCCGTGTCCGTTCACGTTGTTGAATGGGCCCAGCGGAACGCGCCATTGCTCCACGCCTTGGAAATCGTAGGCGAGCAATCCGAAGTCTCCGAAAAACACGTAGACGCGTTCGGCGTCGACAACCGGGCTGGGCGACGCCGGGGAATTTGTGGTTTGATAACGTTCCAGCCGGGGGCGGGGAACTTCGCGCCGCCAGAGTACCTTGCCGTCTTTGCGATTGAGGCAGTAGGTGTAGAGCTTGCCGTCCTTGTCGACGATTTTGTCGCGTCCGGCATCGGCTGCGCTGCCGCCTTCCCCGGCGGTGAGGAAGATACGGTCGCCAACGATAATCGGGGAGGAATGTCCGGGCGGCAGTGGAGTCTTCCATACAACGTTTTTGTTTGGACCGAACTCAGTAGGGAGGCGATTGGTGCGTACCGCCACGCCCTCTCCGTTCGCCCCGCGGAAACGGGGCCAGTCAGCGGCCGGCAATAGTGGGACGAGCACGCACAGAATCAGTCTGCCGAGGATCATGAACGCCAGTATACGTCAGCGCGGTAGAAGCGCATGCAGATCCACGGCGAGGGCGTCGAGCGCGATGTTCTTCTGGATGTTTCTGCGCACCAGATGCAACAACTCGCCGGTTTTCTGAACGGCCGCGCGCAGCCATTCAAACGAGACGGCGCGGGCCAGCGGCTCCAGTTCCTTGCGCTGATCGGGATTGCGAATTTCGCCGAACCCTTCGCGCAGATGCAACAGGTCCGAAAGCAGCAGGTAGAGCACCTTCAGATAGGGCTCCAGCTTTTCGGTGCGTGCTTGCGCCAGTTTCTCGGAGTGCCGCGCCCATACTCCGAACGGACTCTGTCCGGAGGCCGCCGCGAGGAGAGCCTGCATCGCTTCGCGACGCCGCCGATACGCCGCCAGATCGACCGAAGATGCCTGCCCCGGACATCCGGCAGCGAGGGCGATGCGCAACTCCGGATCGTCCAGCTTGCGCATTCGCGCGAACTGCCGCATCTCATCATCGTTCAATGCGCCCAACCGCAGAGACACCGATCGCGAACGGATCGTCGGCAAAAGATCATACTGATTCTCGGCGGTGATCATCAGGATCAGATAGGGCGGCGGTTCTTCGAGCGTTTTGAGCAGTGAGTTGGCCGCCTGCTCATTGGCGCGGTCAATGCCGTCGATCAGAAATACGCGATGGCCTCCCGAAAGCGGCTGAAACTGGGCTCGTTCCTTCAACAACCGCATCTGCTGGATCGAGATCTGGCGCAGCGGGCCGTCCGGCGCGAAGGTGACAAAGTCAGGATGTGTCGCGAACAGGAGAGGATCGTCGGAACGTTTTTCCGGTGGAAGCTTTTCGCGTTCCGCGAGAAAGTCGACATTGTGTGGAAGGCTGAGATCGTCCTGCTCGATCCTGTCCGCGCCGCCGATTAATTCGGCCGCGAACCGCCGCGCCATGGTCGCCTTGCCCACGCCCTCCGGGCCGTGCAGCAGTATCGTCTGCGGAATCCGGTCACGGTTCATCATCTGCCGCAGCGTGATCGCGGCCGTTGCGTTGCCCAGGAAATCGGGGAAGCTCTCGTTGACGGGGTCTTTATGCATGGCGGGGACTCCCGATGGCGGCTTCGGTATGCGCCCAAATCGCCCGGTGCACTCCGGCTGGATCGAGGCTGGCGTCAATCACGCGGAAACGTTCGGCGTGCGCCGCCGCCAGCCGCAGATAGGCGTCGCGCACATGGCGGTGGAATTCGAGCGACTCATCGTCCATGCGCGATTCGCTGTCCTTGGCCTCTTCGCGGTTCCGCCGGCGCGCCCGCTCGAGTCCGGTTTTGAGATCGATGTCGAGATAGAACGTAAGGTCCGGCTGCAGTGAGCCGCAGGCGACCCGGTGGAGTGCGAGTACGGTTTCCTCGCCCAGGCCTCGGCCCGCGCCCTGATAAACGAGTGTGGAATCGGTAAAGCGGTCACACACCACCATGCGTCCCGCTTCGAGCGACGGCCGGATCACTTCGGCGACATTCTGCGCGCGGCTGGCGAAGTAGAGCAGCATTTCGGCGGACGGCGCCAACGCTTCATTGGCCGGGTCAAGCAGGATCTTGCGGATCTGATTTCCGATTGCGGTGCCACCCGGTTCGGCCGTCTGCACCGCGTCAAATCCAACGTTGCGGAGGCGATCGAGCAGCAGCGCGATCTGCGTGGTCTTGCCGCTTCCGTCGGTGCCTTCGAAGGTGATAAAAAGTCCGCGCTCCATTTTGGCTGCCTCAGTCAAAAACAAAGTGCAGGACCTTCTTCAGGTCTTCCCACGCTTCGCGCTTCGCGTTCTGGTTATAAGGCCGCAGCAGATACGACGGATGGTAGGTGACCATCACCGGAATGTCGCGCCACTTGTGCCAGTTTCCTCGCAGTTTCATCACGCCGTCCTTGGTCCCGAGCAGCGCTTTCGCCGCCGTGGACCCCAGGCAGCATATTGCCTTCGGCTGGATCACCGTCAGTTGCCGGAACAGAAACTCGCCGCAGATCTCCATTTCGTCCGGCTGCGGCGTGCGGTTCTCCGGCGGCCGGCACTTCACCACGTTGCAGATGTAGACGTCCGGGCGGCTGACCGGTATCCCTTCCTTCGCGGCCGTGTTGTCGATCATTTGCGTGAGCAGTTGTCCGGCTCTGCCGACGAACGGCAGCCCCTGCGCGTCCTCGTCGGCTCCCGGTCCCTCACCCACGAATACCAACTGCGACGCTTCGTTGCCGGAGCCGAACACGATCTTGTTCCGTGCTTCGCACAAGCGGCATCGGCGGCAGTCGCCGATGGATTCGCGGATGGCGGCCATGGAGTCGCCTTCAGGGGCCAGGGGCGGTAGTTGTATGGATTCCATTTGAGCGATGGGGGACGGCTCTGGTAGTAGATGCACCGCGGCGGGTGCGGTAGGCGGCGGGGGCGGCGGCAATTCGATTTTTGCGGGGACCGGCTCCGGCGCAATCGGAACTGCGGCCACAGCCGGCAGCTTCCGCAGTTCGCGAAATCCGAGATCACGGTAGAACGCCAGGTACTGGCGCACGAGATCCGGCGTCATCGCGCCTCAACGGCGGAGGACCGCAGTGCCAGCCGCGACTTCAAGAGTTGATCGTAGATTCCGTCCGCAATCAGGCGTTTCGGCGCGCGGTCGAGATGGATTGTCGCGCCCGTCCTCAACACCAGGGTCACTTCGTTGTCTTCCGATTCAAACCCGGTTCCGGCGGTAGAAACCAGATTCGCCACCACCATGTCGCAGTTCTTGGTCTCCATCTTGCGCCGCGCCTCGGCGACGAGATTTTCCGTTTCCGCGGCGAACCCGATCAGCAGCCGGTCCCCTTTATTGCGGCCCACCTCGGCGAGGATATCCGGCGTCGGCGACAACTCCACCGACCATCGCATCGCCGTTTTCTTTACCTTCTGCGCCGGGATCTGATCCATTTGATAGTCGGCCACCGCGGCGGACTTGATGATGATGCTCGCCTCCGGGAGATGATCGAGCACGGCTTGCCTCATCTCGACAGCGGTTCGAATCTGCACCAACTTCACTTTCGCGGGGGGCGCCAGATGGACCGGACCCGAAACCAGGATCACCGACGCGCCGCGCGCTACGGCGGCTTCAGCCAGCGCGTAGCCCATACGTCCGCTGGACCGGTTGGAGATGTACCGCACCGGATCGAGAGCCTCCTGTGTAGGCCCCGCCGTGATCAGTATCGTTTCGCCTTCGAGGTCCTTGCGGTACTGCCCGGCCGTCATCACCGCATCGGCGATTGCGGCGGCTTCCATCATCCGTCCAGGGCCGGTCATTCCGCATGCCAGCGCGCCATCGCCGGGGCCGGCGATCAGGTGTCCTCGGGCCGCCAGGGTTTCCACATTGCGCTGCGTGGCGGCGTGGTTCCACATGTTGGTGTTCATCGCCGGCGCCAGAATTACGGGTCCGGTGAAGGCAAGATAGAGGGTGGTCAGGAAGTCGTCCGCGATGCCGTGCGCCAGTTTCGCCAGCAGGTCAGCAGTGGCCGGCGCGACCACGAGCACATCGTTTTCCTGAGCGACGCGGATGTGTTCCACCGAGCTCGAAAGGATATCCTCTTGGGAGGCGTCGTTTCCGAACAGACTGGCGATCACCTTACGGCCGGTAAGCGCGGCGAAGGTGAGCGGCGCGATGAAGCGGGTGGCCGCGTTGGTCATCACCACCTGCACCGCGCAATCACGATCTCCGAGCAGCCGTGCCAACTCGGCGGACTTGTAAGCCGCGATTCCTCCGCCGACGCCGAGGACGACGTTCATCGAGGTTTACCCTTCGAGCAGGAGCGCCGCTGCCTCTTCCTCTTCGCGGCGGATCGGGTCGTCGTAGCTGATCAAGCCGCGCCGCACTTCCTCCATGGATGTCACCGTGGGTTTGCGCGACGTCGTCGGCAGATACGACCGTGCTCCGCTCTGCAGTTGGCGGGCGCGCTTGGCCGCGACGATGATGAACCGGTACGTGCTCAACTCTTCATCGTCGGGAATGGCGAAATGCAAGTTTCGAATGATGGTGTCGCTCATTTCTTTTCCTTCTCGGCCGGCTCAAGCACGGCTCCAAAGCTTTCCAATATCGGCCGGATCCGCTCTTCGTTGCGGATTCGCCGCAGCCGTTCCGCTTCCACAATCGCGGTAAGCCGCGCAACGGATTCGTTCAGATCCTGATTCACCAGCACGTAATCGTACTGATCGTAATTTCCTATCTCACCGGCGGCTCCCCGCAGACGCCGTTCGATTACCGCTTCGGTGTCCTCCGATCGGGCTCGCAATCGTTGCGCCAGCACGTCTCGCGATGGAGGGAGAATGAATATCGAAACTGCGTCGGGAAACCGTTCCCTCAATTGTCGCGCACCCTGCACATCGATGTCCAACAACAGATCCTTGCCGCTGCCTTTCGCCTCATCCAGATACCGCCGGTGGGTGCCGTAGTAGTTTTCGAACACTTTGGCCCACTCCAGAAATTCATCCCGCTCGATCATCGCTTCGAAGTCTTGGCGGGCCAAGTAGTGGTAGCTTTCCCCGGGCTGCTCTTTGCCGCGAGGCTCGCGCGTGGTGTAGGAAATCGAGAACACGATCTTCGGATCCTGCTCCAGCAGCCGTTTGACGAGAGTCGACTTTCCAGAGCCGGAGGGTGCGGAAACAATAAATACGGCAGTCATTCGAAAGTTAGAATCTACTCCAGGTTCAGCGACTGTTCGCGAATTTTCTCGATCTCCGATTTTACCGCCAGCGCCAATTCGGACAACCGCCTCCCGGGCTCCCCGGCCGAGTTCGACTTCGATAATACCGTGTTGGTTTCCCGCAGCATCTCCTGAGCCAGGAATTCGATCTTCTTGCCCACCTCGCCCCCCTGCGCAAGTAGCTCAGCCAGCCGCGTTGTGTGGATTCGCAAGCGGGCTGTCTCCTCGCTCACATCGCTTCGGTCGGCGAGCAATGCCGCTTCCTGCGCCAATCGTGCCGGGTCCAGATGGGCCGCCGCCAACAACTCGGCGAGCCTTTCCTCCAGCCTCATCTTCAGGTGCGACGTGATCGACGCACGTACCTGCTCCATCTCTCCCGCCGCGGCTTCCACCGCGGACCGGTGCGTTTCGACCACAGCCGCGGTGTGCGCTCCCTCGCGCTCGCGCTCGCCGTTCAAGCCGTCGATGGCTTCATCGGCTACGGCCAGCAGCGCCGCTTCGAAGGCCGATCCTAACTCTCCACCGCCCGAGTCGGAAAGCATTCCGGGCACGCGGAGCGCAACGTTCAGATCCGGTTCGCCGGCAATCGAGAACTCTTTCGCCGCCGTCCGGAACGCTGCAATCCATGCTTCGAGCATCGGCCGGTTCAGCGCCGATTCACCCGCCGCCGCGCTCCGCTCGAATTGAACGCGAACATCCACGTGGCCGCGATGAATCCGCGAGCCCAACATCCGGCGGAGTGCGGATTCGAATGGATCGAACTCCGGCGGCAGATGAAAATGCAGGTCGAGCGCCCGATGATTCACCGTGCGCAAGCTGAACACTAGTTCGCATTCGGGGAACTCGCCGGTCAGCCTGCGCCGGACGCGGGAGAATCCAGTCATGCTGTGGACCGGCGTCTTCGATGTCATCTGTTTCAATCCGCCTCCAGAAACTGTAAATCATGCAAGCGCTGGTACAACCCGCCTTCGCGCGACAACTGCTCATGGGTGCCCCACTCACGGATGCGGCCTGCTTCCACCACCGCGATCCGGTCCGCGCGCCGGATGGTCGACAGACGATGGGCGATCACGAATACGGTTCGGCCGGTCATCAGGTTCGACAACGCCTTCTGCACCAGGCGTTCGGATTCGGTGTCGAGATGCGACGTGGCCTCATCCAGAATCAGGATCGGCGCGTTCTTCAGGATCGCGCGCGCAATCGCAAGCCGCTGCCTCTGCCCGCCGCTCAATCTCACGCCTCGTTCCCCGATCACGGTTTCATATCCGTTCGGCAGAGCGCGGATGAACTCGTCGGCAAGCGCGTTCCGCGCGGCTTCGCGAACCTCCTCTTCGGTCGCTTCGCGGCGTCCGTACCGGATGTTGCTGGCCACGGATTCGTTGAATAGAAACGTGTCCTGCGCCACCGTCGCGATGTGCCCGCGCAGGCTGGAGAGCGTATAGTCCCGGATGTCGCGCCCGTCGAGCACGATGGCTCCCGTTTCGACATCGTAGAAGCGCGGCAGCAGCGAGGCCAGCGTGGACTTGCCTGCGCCGCTTGGCCCAACCAGCGCCACCATCTGGCCCGCTTCCACTTCAAAGTGGATGCCGGATAGCGCAAAGCCATCCTGCCCGGCGTTGGGATACTGGAATCCGGCATTGTCGAATCGAATGGATTTCCGGAAACCCCGCAGTTCCGCCGCACCCGGACGGTCACGCACCGATTCCACGCGGTCCAGATACTCAAATACTTTTTGCGACGCTCCAAGCGCCTGTTGAAAGATATTATGGATCCCGGTGAGCCGCTTCACGGGTTCATAGAGCATCAGCAGCGCAACGAGGAAACTGGTGAATTCCCCGGTGGTCATAGCGCCCGCCTTGATCTGGTTCCGGGCGTAGGTGAGTAGCGCGACGATGGTGATCGCACCGAAAAATTCAATCAGTGGAGACGCGAGCGCCTGCTGCACCACGTAGCGAAGATTGCTTCGTTTCAGCTTCTCCTGTGCCACCGAAAAGCGGCGCGATTCGTGATCTTCGGCCGCGAACGATTTCACGATTGCGTGGCCGCTCAACGTCTCCTGCAGGATCTGGTTCAACTCCGCCGCGTCGTCCTGCGCCCGGCGCGTGGTGCGCCGGATCCTGCGCCCGATGCGAACGGTGGGAATCAGCACGAATGGCAGCAGCGTCAAGCTGACCAGCGCCAGCTTCCAATCGGTCTGTAGCACCACGTAGAGCAGCCCCAGCGCGGAAAAGCTTTGCCGCAGCCAATCGGCCATCATGTGCGACACGGCCACTTGAATCTTTTCGATGTCGTTCATGATGGACGACATCAGCCGTCCGGTGGCGTGCTGCTCGTAGAAGGCGGAGTCCTGCCGCAGAAGCCGGTCGAAAATGGATTGCCGCAGATCGGTGATGGCCGAATAGCCCACGCGGTTCACCATATAGTTGCCGGCGTACTCGGTGACGCCCTTCAATATAAAAACGCCTAGAATTCCAGCGGCAACCATCGTCCAGACGTTGTGTATCGCGGACGGCATGAACTGCTGCAGATAGAGCTTGCGCCCCAAAAACTCTCCGAGCAGCACCGGTGCGTCGGCCGAACCCGGGTCCAGCACACGATCGAAGACGGGCCGGATCAGCAGCGCGATCAGCGCGTGCGAAATGCCGGCGATCGCCATCAGGACTACTGAGCCGGAGAGCCAACCCCAGTAAGGCCGCGTGTACGACAGCAGGCGCCGCAGATCGTTCATTGGCGGCGGCTCCTTGAAATCATGGCCAGCCGTTCCACCGCCTCAATCACTCGCGCAACGGGAATTTCATTGAGCGCGCCGCCGCCTTCGATGGTCTGCGATGGGGTTCGCCACGGCGCCCAAACCTGTGTGTCGGAATCGCCGAATAACACGACTGAC
>JBGSME010000387.1:0-8764 GCA_041740335.1 Bryobacteraceae bacterium
GACCGTGCTGCGAACGGCCACGACCAGCGGCAGGGCGCGGCCGGAGGCAATCCGCCCGATCTCCTCGCAGACACGCCGGAGCTGATCGAGCCCGAGGTTGCCGTTGCGCTCCGACGGCGTTCCGACGCAGATCATGGCCACGGTGGCGTTTTCGAGCGCCTCGGTCATCGAAGTGGTCGCCGAAAGAGTGCCGTTCGCACTGCCCCGCTGCACCAATTCGGCGAGCCCAGGTTCATAGAACGGCGCTTTCCCCTGGTTCACCTGATCCACTTTGTATGTATCGCGGTCTACCCCAATGGCGCGATGACCCAATCCGGCCAGGCAGGCCGCGGTTACACAACCGACGTAGCCAAGGCCGATCACGGCCACGGTGGTAGGAGTATTAGACGTTTCCACGTTTGTTCCTTCTGTCACAAAAAGTCAATTATTTTAGGGGCGGGGCGCGGTTGTACTCATGCCGTCATCCGCCGCCGGTGGTACTCAAAGGCGATTTTCAATCCCTGTTCCATGCTGACGATCGGACGCCACCCCAAGGCCTCAATGGCCGAAGTATCAAAGCGGGTGCCCTTCCACAGCGTCCGGGTTTCGTAGGGTTTGAATGCCGCCGGAAGCTGTCCGTTGGAGTATTTGTGATACCACTCGACGGCGTAGGAGACCGCCATCGTCACCGGGTAGGGGATCCACAGCTTCGGCATGCGCTTCACTTCCCGGCGGAAGCGCTTCAGATACTCGTTGCAGCGCAGCGGCGGATCGTTCACGTTGTAGATCTGCCCGGAGGCTTCCGGCCGCGCCGCGGCCACCGCAATCGCCTCGGCGCAGTTGTCGACATAGCTGAGCGGCAGCGGGTTTGACCCTCCGAGATGGAGAAAGATGCCGAACATCGACACGCCGACGCGGGAGGAAAGCGCACCGCCGCCAGCGCCGTAAATGACACCGGGGCGGATCGTTACCAGGTCATAACCCAGCTTTTCCCGGTATTCTTCGAACAGCCTCTCCTGCCGCCACTTCGAGAACGCGTAGGCATCGCGCCATTCCGGATGTGGCTCAAGGGGCGTTTTCTCGTTGAGCACCGCGCCCCTGGGTAGCGCGGCGGTTCCATAGACCGCGAAAGAACTGATCAGCACCACCCGTATCCGCTCGGGCGCCTCGAGCGCTTCGAGCAGGTATTTCGATCCAACCACGGTGTTGAGCGCCATGTCGGCCGGCGCCCCGCGCATCGCCGCGGCGACGTGGATGACCAGATTCGCGCCCGCGGCGGCCGCTTTCATATCGTCCCGCGACATTACGTTGCCGCGCAGAAAGGCGATCCGCGCCTGTGGATAGCGCCGCCGCAAATCCTCCTGCCGTTCCAGCGGCGGAAGCTGGCGGTAAAGCAGCGCCAAATCGGTGTAGCCCTGGGCCAGCAGCCGTTCGGTCAACGACGAGCCGAGGAACCCGCCGGCGCCGGTAACGAGGGTCCGGGCGGCTTTCGATGGCTGGTGCTTCATCGCGAGGTTTCCACCAGCCGGCTGTGCTGCTGGGCACCGGCCGGAAGCTGCTCAATGATCCGGTCCATAATCCAGGCAATGCGCAGAATTTCAGAAGCCGCGATCGGCTCCGGTGTGCCGGCTTCGATCGAACTGTAGAAGCGGCGGAACAATGTCTGCATGCCGGCGAAGAAATGCGCTTCCGACCGGATGAACTGCATCAGATTTCTTCCGCCTTCCCGGAACTGCCGCCAGCCCTGAATCCAGGGCGGAAACAGGCGTCCGAGAGCCGAAGGAATCGCCTGATCAGCCTCAATGGTGACGCTGCGGATCCGATAATCCACATGCACCGTGTTCCTGGTGCCGTAAAACCGCAGTGACTGCCCGATCGGGCTGACGTGACCGGAGAAAGTGCCGTACCCGGTGACCTTTTCGCCGCGGACCACAAAGCGGAGTTCGTCGAGTATGCCGTCGTTGACCGGGTCTCCCGTTGCCGGACGCCGGCGGAAGGCGTCCACCAGAACAACCGGCTCCGGATCGGGCAAATAGAGCGTCAGCTTGTTCACAATGTGGTCGAGCACGTTGTGGAACAGCTTGCCCGGGAGTTGGTGGACCCAGTGGTTGGGATCCCCGAACAGCGCGGTGCCAAAATCGCCCGACAGCCCGTAGCCGAAGAAGCTTTCAAGGTGAACCGCTTCCCCGAGCGCGCCCGAGGCGTATAACTCGGCCAGAGCCAACCCGGGCGGATCGAAGTTGTACCAATAGTTGGTGCAGAGCCGGCGATTGGTCATCCGGGCGTGATCAACGATCCGCTTCGCCCCGGCATAATCGATGGCAAACGGCTTTTCGACAAGCACGTGGCAGCCCCGATCCATGGCTTGGATCGCCAGCGCGGGGTGCGAATGCGGAGGCGTGCAGATGTGCACCACGTCGAGCTTTTCCCGATCGAGCATTTCTCCGTAATTGGAATAGTGCCTGGGGACGCCGAACCGCAGCGCCATTTGTTCGGACATGATCGGCTCGAGATCGCACACTGCCGACACATCCGCGCCCGGAATCTTCCGAATTTCGTCCACGTGACCGTCCGCGATTTTCCCGCAGCCGACGATTCCTACTCGTAAACTCATGAAGTGTCTAAGAAAACCCGCGCGAAACGGACTCGCTACGGCGCCGGAGAATCCGGGGTTCCTTCCATAATCTAGGCCGCGCCTTCACGGCCGCTTCTAATAGTTTTATCGGGCGCCAGAGTGCGGCTCTTGATACCAGCCCACACGGAACCCGAGGGTAATGCTGAGAACGGGGAAGATCTCCCCTTCATAGTACCATTGCCACATCTAAAGAAATACATGCGCTGCGGCGCCCGCGATCGCGAGTTTGCGCGCCGCGCCTACTATGCGCTCACGGCGTCCAAATCTCCATCACCGAGGCCGCCGGTACAACCGCCTGGAGCGTTGAGAACTCGAAGTCCCGCGTGAGACGGCTCAACTTGTCCCCCATTCCAGCCAGCCCGGTATAAGTACGAAGCCGGCCGATCCAATTGCCGATCAACCGCGGTTGACCGGGATCCACCTCCCATGGATGCAGATACATACAGGCGAGCTGCCGCTCTTCGCCATTCAGCCGCCGAATGCCGGCCGAGGTGTAGCGGTAGGGAAACAGACGCATGTAGCCGCCGCCGCCGATCGGCGCCACGCGCCCGGTGCCAAGCCGGACGGTGGCGATTGGAACCTCGATCAGGTCGCCGGATGGAGTTGGAATCCGCACGGGGCGGCGGGGGAATCCGGGAATGCCATAACGGTCGTGGGCGATCGGATAGATGCTCGAATCGTGAGTGAAGCCGCACTCGGCAAGGATCTCCAATGCCCACAGTGACTTCGCGGTAATCGAGTAGCTCGGTGCGCGGTAGGACCGCGGCGTCTGGCCGCTGGCATCCTCAATGATCCGAATCGCGTCCATGGTGTCCTGGCGGAACTCGCCGGGCGTAAGGTCATAAACCAGACGGTGCCAGTTGCTGTGACAGGCAATCTCATGCCCGGCGGCGGCGATTCGCCGGATCAGTTGGGGGTGGCGGTGCGCCACCCAGCCAAGGATGAAGCAGGTGGACTTCACGCCGTGCTGGTGGAGGATCTCGAGAATACGATCGGTTGCCTCCTCCACGCGCGACGGCAACGTGTCCCAGGCGCCGGCGCGATGGGAGATCTGGAACTCGGTCGGGTGAAAATAGTCCTCGACGTCGACGCTAAGAATATTGATCATTCAGGCCTTGCCCCGGCGGAGGAGGCGCAGAAACATCACCGACGCCTCGAACAAGAGCGCGAAGGTCCAGAGGATGGCCGCATCGGCAATCCGGCTGTGCAAGGGGAGGGCTTTGGTTCGGTCAGGCACGATTGCTTTCCCTTCTTTATGATAGGGGGCGGAATGCGCTACGGAAACAGGCGGATCAGATACGGACCCAGGGCGCGTGAGAACGACAGCGGGATCTTGCGCCAGACTTCGATGGCGAGGGAAAACTCCGAGCTCTTTGGTGTGAAATCGGGGAGGGATTTGCGGCGCACAAGGAGCATTTCATAGGGCAGAGGGCGCTCGGTGGTGTCCCAATGGCGCTTGAAGTCGAGCGTACCGGTGCCGAGCTTGGTGCGGCCGAAGTCGAAGATTTCGAGGTTCTGCGATTTCGCACGGAGGATCTGCTGGGCGTACATGAAGTAGTTCACCGCCAGATTGTTGTAAGCCGGATCCGTGCAGGCATAGTAGATGTGGCTGGAGTTGTGATGCTTGAAGCAGAGATTGGCGGCGGCGAGTTCACCCCGGTAGCGGACTTCATTCACTTCGACGCGCGGGCCGAATTCGGCGACGATGTTGGCGAAGTGGCTGGGCGGGAAGGCAGGCGTGCCGAGGCGGTGGTAGGTCATCGACAGGAGCTCTTCAAACGAGCGCCAATCGGTGACCGCGGGGTGGTATTCGAATTCGGACTTGAAAGCCTTGCGCACCATGTTGCGGGTCTTTTTCGGGATCTGTTCGAGAAGCCGGGCGAGGTCGGGCGAGGTGAGCGGCTGGGTGAAGGTCAAGTAGCGATCGACCGGCGTAAAACCGAGGCGTTGTTCGGGCCATTGATTGCGAACTTCCAGGTACTGGACATCGAGATCGCGCGCCATCGTGGCGGCGGCCTCGCCGAGGGCAGCCAGCGTTTCCGGAGAATCCGCCAAGGCGCCGGCGTAGACAGCAAAGGGCAGCGAAATCAAAGCATTTCGAACCACCGCGTTGCGCACCTGGCAGAGGGGAAAAATCCCCGCAATTTCCCCGTCATCGGATTCCGCCAGCAGGTAGCGGGGCAGATATCCGAACGTCCGCTCCATGGAGCGTTTCCAGGCGAGAAAATGAAAGGGGCCGGACCGTGGATGCTTTGCTGCGTAGGCGTCCCATGCGCGTTCATCCCGCGGCTCAAGCTGACGGACTTGAACACTCATCTCTATGCAATATCATCGGCCCCAAACAAGCGAAGTCTTACCACGCGGACTGGAACGGCCGGTACCTCCCAACGGTAGCATAAGCCGGCGCCGGGACAAACGGCCGCCCGGGCGCCCTGCGGGCGGCTGTTAAATGCCGCTTAGTTAACAAAGTAAAGATATTCCGGTTGTCCCTGGGGTGGCGCGGGCAGCACGGTATGATTAAGTAGTGCCCGGCCCGAAACTTGTAGCCAGAGGGCTCGTAGGAGGATAAGTGCCGGTTATGTTCAGATATTCCGCGCTGTCAGGCATTGTTGCCGCCAGTATTCTCATCGTTCCTATGGCATCGGCGCTCGACAACAGCGTTCGCATCCAAGAACTGGCGGGGCGAGTGAGAACCAATTTCCCGGTAACGGTGATGGCCACCATCGCCCGCGGCGAGATCCTTGGCTACGCCCGTCCGGCGGTCACCATCTACAACGCAAACGGTTCGGTGCGAACTCCGCGAAGAGTCGCCGAATTCTGGCAGAGCGACGTGAAAACCCGGTGGCGCGATAACGAGACACAGGTTGCGATCGAGAGGGTGGAGAATCCGGCAACGGTGGTATGTCCGTCTCCGCAGGAAGCGTGCGCGACCAGTCCGTTTGTGCGGATCCAGGCACAGCATGACTTTCGGGACGGCGAACGTGTGCGGATCACCGGGTCTCCGATTGCGGAGTTAAACGGCTCGTGGACGGTGGTGGACCGGAACGATACGGGATTCTCGCTGGCGGGGCTGGCCTCGGTGCCGGATCCGTCGCGGGCGGGCGGGAAGGTTCACGGCACGGTCAACGGATCCTGGGCAACGGGTCTGGTGACGGTGTTTATCGACACGCTGCCGGCCAACGGTTCGGCCCGAATCGATTTCGTGAATGATTTCGACCCCTCGCATAATCCGTCTTCGAACGGATTGAGCCCGGCCGAGATGCTGACGCGGGACTGGGATGCGGTGATGGAAGTGAGTACGCCGGTGCGGCCGGACGTGGAAGGCACGGTGCGGATATCGGCGCGCACGATCCTGGAGCAGACGCCGGAGTCGGAGTGCGGTCCGCGGAAGTGGCTGGGTGGTCCGCTGGTTACCGAGTACATTGTCGAGAATCAATGCCTGGCGGCGAGCCCTCCGTACGATTTTGGCTGGAAGCCGATGGACCCGGTGGTCTCGGCAGTGGCGGTGGACGCAGTGCAAAGCGATGGCGCACAGACACTCGAACTGGCCGCGGCGCCCGGTTTCAACGCAAGCGACAGCGAGCCGGTGCTGTTACATTACTCGACGCGCGGCCCGAGCCTGCTTTCTTCGCTCGAGGTGGAATTCTTCCGGGCTTGCGAGGTGCGTGGCACGACCGTGCGGATTTGCGCGGGCGGAAGGGGAGTATTCGCTTCGAAGATCCGCGCCATCCCGGCGAGAGCGGAGATCGGCGTGGTGAAGAATGACCGGGCCGGGGATGCGCACCGCAATTTTCATCCATGGTTCCTCATACGCGCCTACAGCGAGGCCAACGGCACGCCGTTTAACGCGGTCCGGATGCAGTATGTCCTGAGCAACACTAACCTCGACAAGCCCGGGACGGGATATATCGGCGTGACCATGCATTCGAAAGACGGCCGGACGCGGTGGAAGAGCGGGCTTGCGCCGGAACAGTACGAGTCGGGCGCGGCGCGGGAGTTTTTCTTTCAGGCCGGGACGGAAATTTCCAAGACCTTCTGGGACGGGACGGACCTCGAGCACGAGTGCGCCGGATCGACCACCACCGATCCGTGCCGGGGCAGCCGGCGGGAGAGGCTCTGGTTGTTGGATCCGAATTTGGATTACAAAGTCCATGCCGGGTTCATTCTGCCCTTTGACAAGCAGGAAATGCGGACCACCGGAGAGAAGAACCCATTCCAGTTGGAGTACGATCGCTTCACCGAAGGGGACCGGGGCGATGTAGGCGTTCCGGCCTCGCTGCAGGGCCGGTACACGTTTGGCAACTACCCCTATTCGTTTCTGATACAGGGCTACTCCAACTACTCCGCGGCGGAAGGCCGGCGCTGGGCCGGGGGCGATGACAACGACCGGGAAGAGGGCTGGGTATGGAGCCGGGCGCTGGCCCGGACACTGCCTGTACTGGGCTCAGAGCCGAGAGCCTGGGAGATCCTGTTCGGAACATCGCTGCCAGGCGGCGGCGGACTGCGCGAGGTAGAGCACCACCTGCCGTTGAACTGGCGGGAAGGATCGGCCGAACTCGGGAAGCTGCCCTACAGCCTGGCGTCGTGTGAACAGTGCACCGCATTTGGGCGCACGCTCTCGTTGGACGTGCGGCCTACCATCTACACGCTGAAACCGGATTCGCCGGAACAAACCGCGCTGCACCGGATGAATTACAAGGCTTACGGCTCGCTGCGGCCTTCCTCGTGGCATGATTTCCGTTTCCCTGGCGTGTTTCAGGTGGGCGATCAGACCCTGGATAGCGCACATCGCATGCCGCACGCGCCGTATATCTATCTGTTGACCGGCGACTACTATGACCTGCTGCAGACCCAGAGCATGGCGTCGTGGATGGCCGGCTTTAAGAATCCGGGCACGATGTCGGGGCTCAACCAGTTGAATGGTTCCCTGCTGCGGCATGCCAACTGGGGCATCATGGCGGCTGCGGCCAGCCACACCAGGGCGGCGGCGTGGCCGATTCTGTCGGTGGGGTGGGCGGCGGCGCTGAGCCCGAATACGCCGGGATCGGGGGCCAATTCCAGCCCGCCCCCGGAGCGGTATTATTTCGAGGCCAAGCTGGCAAAGACGTTCCAGGCCTGGGAAGGGATGACCGGGATGACCAATGGCCGTTTTCCGCCGCGAAACCCGCCCTGCGACGACGTCGGGTTCCAAAGAGCCACGTCCGGCGTGACGACGATGAATACGAACGATCCGTGGTGCTGGGGACGGCAGGAGATGGGCCGGAACCAGCCGATGCCGCTGTCGATCACCGCGCGTCCGGACCAGGTGGAACCGAGCGTGAAGTCAACCGCGGTGATTCGGGAACGCGCCGGCGGCACGCAGACGCCGTTCAATCTGGCCCAGACCGGGGTGGCGTTGTGGCAGGTATCGCGGCTGGGTTTGGATATGGTGAAGCCGATTTACGAGCGTCATGGCCGGATGTCGATCAACATGGTGCAGAACAGCCAGATTCCCACTCCGATGGTGGCCACGCACTACCATTGGCCATGGTTTTCGGCGGCGACCGAGTACAAACGAATCGGATTGGACGGCGAGGAAACCGTCACCGCGTACTCGTTCTTCCCGTCATGGGGGGCGATGATCGATGCATTCGCGCCGACGGTAAAATTGGACCGATTCGAGAATACGGTCCGGATGATCAACGAAATCGGTTATGCGCATTACTGGCGGTCATCGTTGGCCGGCTGGGCCGGTTCGGGTCTCGCCGACAGCGTAACGCCGGGGTGCCGGCCGGCCGAGGTTCCCCCGAACGGATGCACGGCGGATGGGGCGTATAAACTGCTTCGCCAGGCGATGGGCGATTTCGTAGGTACGTACCGCGATGCCAAGCGCACCGCGCAGGTGCCTGTCGACCGTGTCCGCGTCGCTTTGATCCGCACCACCGGAACCCAGGCCGAAGTGACTTATGAGGCCCCGGAAAACATGAAGTGCACGCACCGGTTGTTCTCCGAAGCGCCGGCGGACTCGCTGGACGAAGGCGAGGCCGAGGACTCTGCGAGACAAACCAATCGGAGCCTACGGCTGGACAACCTCACCGTTGGACAAATCTATTGGCTCCGCCTGACGTGTGGAAATGGGCGGACGACAGCGGCATTTAGGGCGGAGTAGCC
>JBGSME010000388.1:0-6016 GCA_041740335.1 Bryobacteraceae bacterium
CGGCACCCCTACCGCTTCCACAAAACAGAACGCACCCAGCATGATCATGCCGTGCCGCTCGATCAACGCAAGGGTATCCACGATTAACTAATCCGCGCCGACGGGGAGACAGGGCGAGCCATGATTCTGAAGCAAAGTGGGATCCGGGTGGGCATCGTATCCGAGGTGCTTCCCCAAAGATACCACTGTCCACCAACAGCTCAAGCCGCCAACGGCCCCTCACCCCGGCTCAAAGTCTCAATGATTTGCTCTTTCCGCGCTTCGGCCGCCTCCACCGCCGATTCCATCGCCACCCAGTAGAAGAGCAACCCGAAAGCCCCGCCCACGGCCAGCACGCCGTAGAAAGCCCACTGGCTGCCGAACGCAAAACGCGCCATATACGCCAGCATAACCGGGAACACCAGCACCGGATACAGAATCATCAACAGTGCCTGAAATTTCCCGCCCGAAGCGGACCGCCAGGAGTGCGTCGGATCCACCGGCCGCGGATAGTACGTGGACCCCATGTTCCCGATTCCCAGCAGAAATAGCGTCAGCACCGCCGCCACTGCGAAGCACTCCACAATTCTGCCCATCGTCAACGGCATCCGCAGCAGCGAACACACGGTGGCCACCGCGCTGATTTCCAGAAAGACGAAGATCCCTGCCGCGATGTTCTTCGCCGCCAGCACACGCGAGAACGATACCGGAACAAGATAGTACAATTGCGCCGCCGCCCGGTCAAACCCGAACGTGTTCCAGAAGGAAACCTCGCCCAGCAGCATCAGAGCGTAGACGGTGACGAAGGTGAGATAGTTCGACGCGAAGAAGCCGCCCGGCGCCCCGCGCATGGCCATCGGGAGCCATATCAGCAGACCGAACGAAAAGCCCATGAAAAACACCAGCCGGAATCTCGGCGCGCGGCTCAGAAACCGCAGTTCCTTTTCCACGATTGCGCCTACCGGATCGGGCAAAAACAGGCCGGGCAGCCGGTACAACCGGTCAAACCAACGGACCTTAGCCGCCACTCCCGGCGTAGCCCGCGCGGCTTCCTCGTCGAATCGGAATCCACGCTCGAACTGGTTCCGGCCGAAGAAGTATGCGCTTGCGGTCCAGCCGAGCATCGCAAGCGCCGTGGCGGCTTCGAACTTGCCGAAGAGCAGCCGTGCCGCCACTTGCCACGGCCACCAGTTTGTCGCCATCCTGCGGAAAAATTGCTCCACTGGCTCAGGTACGCCCGCCACCACCATCAGTTGCGGCAGCGCCATCAGAATCACCAGCCCGAACAGCACCAGTTCCCGCGCTCCCCGCCGCGCCATCAGGCGGCTCAATAGATTTCGCAAGCCAGCGGCCAGAAACAGATTGAAGAGCACCCACGGCGCTACCGCCAGGACCGTCCATCTCGAAAGCGACGGATTCATCAGGATCCCCACCGCCGCGCCGAAGACGATCAACATCATCTCGACGGCGGTTGACAGGCGTAGCAACACTTCCAACCCGAACAGTTCCCGGTGCGTCACCGGATAAACCGCCAGCCGCCGCAGGTCCAGCCCCACTCCAGTGGACGCCACCAGAATCGGGACCACCTGCCAATAGCCGAACATGAACAACATGACCGGCGCGGCCATCGCCACCAGTTCCTCGCCGCTGGCGGCGCGCGAGATCACCGTCGCCACCAGAATCGACGCCAATACGGAGAATCCGTACCACATCACGTACGTTACACCGGCGAAAACCAACGCCGCCGTGTTGCCGCCCCTGGACGAATAGTTGAAAAGGGTCCGCCACTGCGCCCAAAGAATCGTCCGCGCGTGCCGCAATCTCAGCACGCGTATTAGAGCCACTCCAGGTTGGAACCGGCACGCTCCACACTCACCAAACGCACAAACGCGTCTTCGAGGGTACCCTCGCCGCTCCGGACTTCGTCCATATCGGCCTCCAGCACCAAGCGGCCCTCGGCGATAATCGCCACCCGCGAACAGAGCCGTTCCACCACTTCCAGTACATGCGACGTGAGAAAAATGGTGGCTCCGCGCCGTACCTGGTCAAGCAGGATGTCTTTCATCAGGCGCGCGCCCACCGCGTCCACGCCTTCGAAAGGCTCGTCCATCAGAAACAACTGCGGCCGGTGAATCAGCGACGCCGCCATCGCCGCCCTCTTGCGCATCCCCTTCGAATACTCCGCGATCAGCTTCCGGGGCGCCGCGTCCAACTCGAACAGCGCCAGCAGTTCCCTCGCCCGCTCGCGCGCCATTCCGCGATCGAGCCCGTACATCCGCCCGACGAATTCGACGAATTCCAGGCCCGTCAGGTGATCGAAGAGCAGGGATTCGTCCGGCACCAGCCCGATCCGGGACTTGATCTCCTGCGCGCGCGCCGGCATCGGAAGCCCGAGCAGCTCGATCGAACCCGACGTCGGCGGAGCCAGCCCCATGAGCATTTTGATGGTGGTGGTTTTCCCGGCCCCGTTCGGGCCCAGAAAACCATAGAAACACCCCTGTGGCACCTCGAGCGACAACCCGTCCACCGCCGGTTTGGTCCCGTAGATCTTCCGCAGATTGAGAATTCGGATCGCCGCAGGCAGAGGAGGAGTGTCCGGCACGGAAGGAACGTCCGGCACGTCGACTTCGTCCACACCGTCGCTGAGCGGACGGAAAGAGGCATCCTCCATCACACTACTTATCATACAGGCCCCCGCCGAACCGATAAGGAATACGGAAGCGCCCTCATGACTACAACAGCCCCAGCCACCAGCCGTCCATCGGAGAAGTCCGCATACCGCGAGAGCGCGGTGAAGGCGATCAGCCGGTTGCCAGTCTTCTCGCCGGTACTGAATAGGCTCATCGCGTCGCTCGCCGATGAGAATGTGTCGTTTGCCCAGCTCGGCGATCTGGTGGAAAAGGATACAGTACTCGCCGGGAACGTGCTCCGCCTGGTGAATTCGGCCGCTTATGCCCGCCGCGGCACGGTCAACTCAGTTCGCCACGGAGTGTCGATCCTAGGGTTGGCCAAGCTCAGAAACGCCGCCATGACATGGTCACTGGCCCGCATGTGGAGCTCACAGAAATTCGCTTCCGGCTGGACCGCCAAGGACTTCAATCTGCACGGGGTCGCCTGCGCCGTGATGGCCGATCTCATCGTCGCGGAAACCGAAGTCAGCTATCCCGAAGGCGCTTTTGCAGCCGGTCTGCTTCAAAATATCGGTATGCTGCTGGTGGCAGCCGCCCTCCCGGACGAATTCGATCAGATCCGTACCCACTACTGCGAATCTTCGTTGTCCTATGTCGACTGCGAAAGCGAGATCATCGGTGTGAGCCACCCGGAACTCTCCGCGGAAACCCTCGCCGTGTGGAATCTCCCCAAGCCCATTGCCACCGCGGTTTCCGAGCATCACTGCCCCCCCGGCACGGCCTCGCTCGCCGCCATCATTGCCGCCGCGGACGAACTTGCCGCTCGTCAAGGAATCCATGTTCAGCTGTGGTTCCGTATGCCACACGGAACTCCCCTGGCTGTGTTCGAGGAAATTGGTTTGGGAGAAAAAGCCGATTCGCTACTCAGCGCTTTTCACGCCGAGTTCGAAGCCCTACGTAGCTTCTTTGAATAGGCCAGCCTGAGGGTTTGAATAAGCCAGCAGGTTTGAATAAGCGAGCCGGCGGGCTTTCAGAAAGCCTTAAGCAGCCGCGGACAGCTTCTTCAATTGATTATGCAGCCGGCTCTTGTACCGGGCCGCTGTATTCTTCTTGATGATGCCCCACTTCGCCGCGCGGTCGACGATCGAAAAAGTCGTCGGCAGCAGCGACTCTGCTTTGGCGACATCGCTGCCGGCCAAGGCCGCTCGCATCGAGCGGATCTGCCCGCGCAGACGCGTCTTTCGGATGCGGTTCACCGCGGTGCGGGTTTCAATCTGACGGGTCGCCTTTACGGCGGAGACGTGGTTTGCCATGCTCTCCAGTAAGGATACCTCAGCCGAACCCGCCCGTCAAACGCACCTTACTCGCCCCTCGGCGCCGGCAGCCGCGCCCCAACCTCCCGCCGCCACTCCTTCAGCTTCGCGCGCAACTCCTTCGCCCGCTCCGGCATCGCCGACGCCAGATCCTTCCGCTCCCCAGGATCCTCCCGCAAATGATACAACTCCACATGCCCGTCTTCGAAATACTCCAGCAGCTTCCAATCTCCACTCCGGATCGCGCTCACCGGAGTGGTGGTGGGGTAGTAATGCGGGTAGTGAAAGAATAGATCCTCGCGGCCGAGTTTTCCACCCGGATCCCGCGCGAGTGCCGCAATGCTCTGGCCATCGGGTGGAACGGCGCTCCGTATACCCGCCGCTTCGAGGATCGTCGAAAACAGGTCGGTGGACAACACCGGCTGCTGGCACACGCCGGAGACTCGCGCGCCCGGCCACCGCACCAACATCGGCACGCGCAGCCCGCCTTCGTAGAGGGACCCTTTACCCGATCGCAGCGGTGCGTTGTCGGTCACCGCCTGCCCTTCGTATGGATTGATGAATCCGCCATTGTCTGACGTCACCATCAACAGCGTGTTTTCGTCCAGGCGATCCATTACCCGGCCAACGCTTTCGTCGAAGCTCTCCACCATCGCCGCATACGCCGCGTTGCGGTGCCGCATCCCGCTGCGGATCTTCGCCTCGTAGCGCGCCACCATCGCCGCCTTGCCTTCAATCGGTGTGTGCGGCGCGTGGTGCGCCAGATACAAAAAGTAGGGCTGCGATCCCGCGTGGGCGATCACGTTGAGCGCTTCATCGGTCAACCGGTCAGTAAGATATTCGCCCGGCTTTCCATACGGAAGCCCCGGCACGTAGCGTGTCTCACCGCCATAGTGTTTGTTGCCGCGATACGGCCAATGGAACGTCTGCGGCGCGCCCCAGTGCGTGCCTCCGATATTGATATCGAAACCTTGCGCCTCCGGATAAAATCCGCCGGCGCCAAGATGCCACTTGCCTACCGCCGCGGTGAGGTATCCGGCGTCTTGAGAAAGATACTCGGCCACCGTCTTCTCCTCCAGTGGCAGATTGGCCACCGCTTCGGGCGGAATCAGTTTGCGGTTCTTCGGCGGGTTCAGAGCGCCCTCGTGCCAGATGGTCATGCCGAGCCGCGCCGGATGCTTCCCGGTCATGATCGAGGCCCGCGTCGGCGAACATACCGGCGCTGCCGCGTAGGCGTTGGTAAACCGCACGCTCTCGCGCGCAAGCCGCGTCGTGTGCGGTGTCTCATGCAGGTCAGACCCGTAGACCGCAAGATCGCTCCAGCCGAGATCATCGGCGAGAATCAGAACGATGTTCGGCCGCTTCGGCTGCGCAAGCATCGGCGCGGCCAGGGTGGAAAGTAGCGTTCGGCGCGTCATAGTCATCGCTCCTCATTGTCTCGCCGGGAAGAATAGATGCCAAAGAATGACTCCGGCGGCAGCGCTCCGCTGTCAACATAGGCGCAATCGAGTTCCCAGATCCACTCAACGATCGCCCGGTCGAGCGGTAGTGACAGATCGTAGTTCGGTCCGTACATGGTATCGAAGAAGCGGCGGCAAAGCCCGAAATATGGCACAAACACAACTTCGCGGAAATGTTTCCGCAACAACGGCAACACGTCGGCGCTGCGTTGGCACTCCATGCCTTCCATCATGGCGGGCGGCTGGAAGATCTTGTCGTCGAGCCACTTCTCGCCGTAGCCCACATGATTCCAGCGGAGGTGCGCCGGCAGCGTTGCGAACACCGTGGACGCCGCTTTTCGAGTGGGCTCGGCCATCCGAAAACCGTTGGGCGTGTTTACGTCGATCACGACCACTTGCCCGTCCGGCTTCAGGCTGCGCTCGATCTGGGTCATCACGTGTTCCAGTTCCACAAGATGATGGAGCGACGCATGGCACAGCACCACGTCGAACTCACCTTGACCGAACTCGCCGCGGTTGAGATCGGTAGCGGCGAATTCGAAGCCGATTCCGGCCGCCCGCGCTTCGTCTCGGGCGCGCGCAAACAGGTCACCGTTCAAATCGAGGCAGACGTACCCGGCATCGGGCGACTTGC
>JBGSME010000389.1:0-3055 GCA_041740335.1 Bryobacteraceae bacterium
TCTCCCCTGCCGCCGCGGTCATCCGCGTGGTTCCCTGAACGCCCGGTGAACTATACTAAATCACAATGCTGCGTCGCCAGTTTGTTCAGTCCGCCGCGGCGTTGGCGCTCGGCAAAAAGCGCCCGCCCAACATCCTCCTGATCATGACCGACGATCAGGGATACGGCGACCTCTCCTTCACCGGCAATCCCCATCTCAAAACACCCCATACGGACTCCATCGCCCGCGACGGCGCCGTGCTCACCCAGTTCCAGGTCTGCCCCGTCTGCTCACCAACCCGGTCCAGCCTGATGACCGGGCGCTACAACTATCGCACCCGCGTCATCGACACCTTTCTCGGCCGCTCCATGATGGATCCCGAAGAGGTCACCATGGCGCAATATCTCGGCCGCGCCGGGTACCGTACTGGCATCTTCGGCAAGTGGCATCTCGGCGACAACCATCCCATGCGCCCTCACGAACGCGGCTTCGAGGAAGCCATCGTGTGCAAAGGTGGCGGAGTCGGCCAACCGTCGGATCCTCCCGGTAACAAATATTTCGATCCCCTTCTCCAAAACTGCGGCCGTGAGCAGCGCTACAACGGCTACTGCACCGACATCTTTTTCCGCGAAGCCATGTCGTTCATCGAACGCCGCCGCCGCGATCCCTGGTTCGTCTACCTGCCCACCAACGCTCCTCACGATCCCCTCGACGTCGATGACCGCTGGGCTCGCCCCTTTCTCGATCGCGGCCTCGACGAACGCACCGCCAAAACCTACGGCATGGTCGCCAACATCGACGAAAATATCGGAAAGATTCTCGCCACCATCCACCGCCTCGGCCTCGACGAAAACACCATCGTCATTTTTCTTACCGATAATGGTCCCCAGCGTGACCGCTTCAACGCCGGCATGCGCGGGCGCAAAGGCACCGTCTACCAGGGCGGCATTCGCGTTCCGTTCTTCCTGCGCTGGCCCGCCGCTATCAAACCCGGTACGTCGAGCGATCGCACAGCCGCCCACATCGATGTTCTTCCCACCCTCCTCGATATCGCCGGCGCCGCCAAGCTCGCGAACAATGCTCCATGGATGGACGGCCGCTCCCTGTTGCCCCTCCTTCGTGGCGACTCCGCCTCCTGGTCCGATCGCACCCTCTTCACCCAATGGCACCGCGGCGACCAGCCCGAGATCTTCCGTGCCTGCGCCGCCCGCAATCAGCAATACAAACTCATCGACGGTAAGGAACTCTACGATCTCACCGCCGATCCCGCGGAAAAAACCGATATCGCTCGATCACGCCCCGAAATCGCCGCCGGCCTTCGCCGCCAAACCGAAGCTTGGTTCCGTGACGTCTCCGCCTCCCGCGGCTACGCCCCGCCGCGCATCTACATCGGCACGAAATACGAAAACCCCGTCGTTCTCACCCGTCAGGACTGGCGCGAGGCAACCGGCGACTGGAACTCGGCTGCCAACGGGCACTGGGAACTCGATGTCCGCTCCAAGGGCCGTTACCAGGTTCGCCTGCGCCTCGCCAAGCCCCTTCCCTCGTCTACCCAGGCCACTCTTCGCGTCGGCGCGGTGGAAGTCACCACAGCCGCTCCCGCCCGCGCCGAATCCTGTACCTTCGACAATGTCACCCTGCCCGCCGGGCCCGCTCGCCTCAAGGCATCGTTCGCTCAACCCGCTACCGGCGGACCGCAATATGTGGATGTGAGGAAAACATGAAAATTCGGACCCTGGCGGTGTTCCTCGTCCTGGCCGCGGCCGCCGTCTATTTGCTCCGGAATCGCGAGAAAACCGCCGAGCCCGCCATCCGCGGACTGCAGGCCCTTCGGGTTCCCGAAGGCTTCGTCGTTCAACCCGCCGCAATCGAAGGTCTGGTCAAATACCCGATGCTCGGCACCATCGCCCCGGACGGAGCCATGTACATGTGCGAATCGTCCGGAAATACGTTGAAGACCCCCGAGATGTCGGCTTCCCCGGACTACGTCGTCTCCCGTCTCCTCGATACCGACGACGATGGCGTCTACGATAAATCCACCGTCTTCGCCGACAAACTCACGTTGCCCGCCGGCGCCGCCTGGTATCGCGGAAGTCTCTACGTCGCGGCTCCCCCGCGCCTCTACCGCTTCGAGGACACCAATGGCGACGGCCAGGCCGACGTCCGCGAAGTTGTCGTCGACGGTTGGAACCTTTCCGCCAACGCTGCCTCCCTGCACGGCCCCGTTCTCGGTCCCGATGGCTGGCTCTACCTCACCGACGGCCGCCATGGCTTCGATATCAAGACCACCGACAATCGCCACTACAAGGGGCTCGCCTCGCGAATCTGGCGCACCCGCCCCGACGGGACCGGGCTCGAACCCTTTGCCGGCGGCGGCTTCGATAACCCCGTCGAAGTCGTCTTCACCGAGGGCGGCGACATGTTCGGCACCATGACCTATTTCACTGATCCGCAGGCTGGCCAGCGCGACGCCATCCTCCATTTTGTCGAAGGCGGCGTCTATCCCAAGCCCCATCCCTCGATGGATGAATTCAAACGCACCGGCGACCTGATGCCTGTCATGACCAAGTTCGCCCGCATCGCTCCCGCCGGCCTTCTTCGCTACCGCGGTGCGCCGTTCGGCCCCGAGTACGCTGGCAATTTGTTCACCGCCCAGTTTAATACCCATCGCGTCCAGCGCCACGTCGTCAGCCGCGACGGCTCTACTTACAAGACCGAAGACTCTGACTTCCTCGTCTCCACCGATCCCGATTTTCACCCCACCGATGTCATGGAAGCCTCCGACGGTAGCATGGTCGTCGTCGATACCGGCGCTTGGTTCATTCACGGCTGCCCTCTGTCGCGCGTCGCCAAGCCCGACATTCGCGGATCCCTGTATCGCATTCGCCGCGCCGCCTCTGACCGTCCCACTGATCCTCGCGGCCAGTCCATCGAAACCTACACGGCCGCCCAATTGGACGACGCTCGCCCCTTCGTTCACGATCGCGCTCTCGAAACCCTCGTCCAGGCCGGCCCGGCCAGCGTGGCTTCCCTTTCCGAACCGAGAGCCACTGTCCATGGCGCCGCCTCTGCCGTC
>JBGSME010000390.1:0-1882 GCA_041740335.1 Bryobacteraceae bacterium
GCCCCTGACAATCAATTGGACCGCGAGCGGAGCCGACGACATCGCGGTGATCGTGGGCGGCGGCGGCAATCGGGTCGCGGGTACCATGGAGGATCCCGTGTACGACTCGACCTTGTTCGTGTGCGCTCAGCGCGCCGCCGCCGGAACGTTCACGGTTCCAGCGGAATTCACCGCGCAGGTGCCCGCGGTGCAATCGGATCTAATTAGCGGCGCATCGCTCGGGCTGCTCGGCGTATTCGTCCAGCCGGGCCCCGGCTACGGCCGCTTTTCCTTGAATCTTACGGCCGGAGGCGCGGCCGACTATGCGTCCTTCCGGTACGGCTTCGGAACCCTCAAGCTGCTGAATATTCAGTAAGCGGGACGTTCGAGAATCGCGAACAGCGTGCTGCCCGCCGGCAGCTTCACCCAACGTTCCAAGCGCCGGGCGATCGGCTGGATCCACCGGTCGACCCCGGTTTCCGCCGATGGTCCGCCGTCAATCCGGCCCAGGATCTTTGAGCGCCACCACCAGGACGCCATTCCGGCCGGATTCACGTAGTCGAGTCGAACCACCCGCAGACCTACTGCTTCGGCAGTCACGCGAAGCCCGTCGGCGGTGTAACGGCGATAGTGCCCGAGAGCGAAATCGAGCGGGCTGAACAGCGCCGGGCAGGCGTGCGCCAGCAGCACGATCCGCCCGCCGGGGCCGAGCACCGAAAGCATGTTGAACAAGGCAAGGTGATCATCGGCAATCCTCTCGAGGGAGTGCAGGCACAGCACCGAATCCGGCCGGAAGCGCGCCAGCTCCCGGAAGCGTGGCCCGGCGATGTCCATCGAATAGGCTTCGAGATTGGCATGATCGCCCAGTTCGGTGAGAACGCGGGCCACCTGCTCCCGGGCGGGGTCAAGGGCGACCACCTGCTCGCGGTTGAGGAGGCGGCGTGTGAACTGTCCCGCGCCACAACCCACCTCGATCACACGCTGGCCCAGTTCCGCGATCGCGAGTTCGGCTAACCGGTAGGCCGGTGCGCGCAGACTGTCTTTGTGTTTGTCTGCGGCGACCGCGGTTTTGGGTCGCGGCGTCCCTTCGTGCCAGGGTTTTGTTCTGATCGCCATGGGAAGAAGTCTTTAGGTCAGTATTCGGTTCCGCGGCGGCGGAACTTTACCGTAAAGGAGTGGCGTCCTGAGGCCGATGGACGGGGAGCATATGCAGGTTGTCATTCTCTGCGGTGGACTCGGAACCCGGCTGCGCGAGGAAACCGAATTTCGGCCCAAACCGATGCTCGAGATCGGAGGGCGTCCGATTTTGTGGCACATCATGAAGACGTATTCCCACTACGGGTTTCGTGACTTCGTGCTGTGTTTGGGTTATCGCGGCCAATCGATCAAAGAATACTTTCTGAACTATGAGGCGATGACCAACGACTTCACCATTTGCCTCGGGAGCAAGCAACAGATCACGTTTCACAGCGCCCACGACGAGCAGCACTTCCACGTGACGCTCGCCGAGACCGGGCAGCATGCGATGACCGGGGCGCGGCTGAGGAAGGCCTCGCGATACTTGCAGGGAGATACGTTCCTGATGACTTACGGGGACGGGGTGTCCGACGTGAATGTGGGCGAGTTGATCGAGTTCCACCGGTCGCACGGCCGTCTGGCGACGGTGACGAGCGTGACGCCGGCTTCGCGGTTCGGCATTCTGGACCTCGCTGGCGAGGGCCGCGTGGAGCGCTTCGTCGAAAAGCCGGGCACCGACACTTGGGCGAACGCCGGATATTTCGTGTTTGACCGGCGCGTGCTCGACTATCTCGACGATGGCGATCATTGCGTACTCGAGCGCGAGCCGCTCGAACGGTTGGCCCTTGACGGCCAGTTGATGGCCTACAAGCACCGCGGCTTTTTC
>JBGSME010000391.1:0-6228 GCA_041740335.1 Bryobacteraceae bacterium
CTTTATCGGACGAACATAAAGTCCGCGCTCCACGCGGATGAGGTTACCACGGCGGACCAAGCGCGAGAGCGTCTGATCCACGGCCGCGCGGGTTCCCAGATGTAGAAGTTCCTTCGCCGCCACGGGCACACCTTCGGGCGCCTTGCCGACCTGATTGATAACGGCTGTTGCAAGTGCTTCCATGCCTGTCAGAAGTATACCGTTTTTTCTGACAGCAGTGAACTCGCGGCGACTCGAGACGGCCGCCCGGGCAACTACAGGTCCAAGACGCAGCGGGGGTACAACTCCCCGATGTCGAATTGCATTCCAGGCTGCGGCTCTAGAACACTCGAGAAAATCACGACGACAAGAGAAAGCGGGCGCATGGCAGAGGAATCCTTTCGCTACTGAAAGTCAGTGTAATCGGTTGCATCCTTATTGGGGATGCGACGAATTGTCGCAGGCAAAGCGGTTCCATTCGCACTAGCATGAAGAATAGGATGACACCGGCCTCACAGGCAGCTTCGAGCATCGCACTCCCCTGGATCCTCGCCCGGCGCTTATCGTAACCAGCAACCTTTGGCTCGCCAGAGTTGTTGGCTGGCAACCGATAGAGTTGCCGCGCTGGACGGTTTCCGGCCTGGTCGGCTGGTTTTTCGTGCTGGATACGCTCTGTCTCACGGCCCTATTGATGCTCTCTGGAGGTCACAACAACCCGTTCAGTCTGCTCTATCTGGTGCACATCACCGTGTCGGCAACGATTCTCACTCAGCGCCAAACGTGCAGGCGGCCGGCTGGCGATCATCGATTTCAGGAAGGATTCACCGGAAGGACCGCCGGTTCAGTTTCGCCTGGAGCCTGCGGTAATCGAGAGCGAACTGGCCAAGGCCGGTTACAAGCAGGTGGCGCGCCATGATTTCCTGCCGCGCCAGGAGTTCCTAATTTTCACGCTCAATCCGCTGCTCGCAGACTCGACCGAAAAGACCTGGGACAATGTCTACGGCCAAGCCCGGCCGCCTCTTACAGGCGCTCCAAGTGAGATCCTCACTCGCGCGGTAAGGCGCATCGCCCCCGGCAAGGCGCTCGACTTCGGAATGGGTATGGGCCGGAACGCCCAATATCTGGCTAGCCTCGGTTGGGATGTTACCGGAGTTGATATTTCGGGCGAGGCCGTTCGCAGGGTCAATGAGGCGGCGAAATCAAAGGGGTCGAGACTTGGAAGAAGGGCCCGGCTGAGGCGCCTTCCCGGGTGAGCCTGATCGCATACAAGGAGATTAAGTAGGCAATTCATAGGGGTCAGATCTGTTATCTAGCGTGTGGACGGCGCCCCCTCCCGGGATCCGCGCGGTTTTCAAGAAATTGCGTAGTCTCGGTCTACGCCGAATGGTGGCGCGGTGTGCGAATAGTGTGCGGCGCGCTCAGTGCGCTTGCGGCCAGCATGCCCCGACCCACATTTTGAGCGTGGTTCGGTTCCACGTTGGCGTCCGCCCGGTGATGTAGGGCTCCAGTTCGGTCTCGAATCGCGAAATCAGCGTGGCTTCCGTGATCAGACCGGCCTGAGCCAGATACATGACATCCCGGATGTCGCGGTCATTGCTCCGTTCCAACTTGGTCAAGGCCAAGTCGTGCGCCTCCAGCGCCCAGAGCCGAACGTTCCGCCAGATCGGGAAGGTTCTTACGAGACGGCTTTCTTAGTCGTCCGGATAATTGGCGACACCGACATGGTCGATGTAGACGCGATGCTTTCGCTAGAGCGGCGAGCCCTCGCCTGCGAACTCGGCAACACGCTCGGCCGCCTCAGGCGGAATCACAGTGAGCACATCGAGGTCTGCCGTTTCACGGGCGAACCCGTAGTGCTGGCTGACGACGAAGCCGCCGATGCAGTGGAAGTCGGCCGGCCCGTCGAGCGCGGCGTCCAGGTCCGTCAGAAATGAGAGCCACGGTTCGGCAGGTCGGTCAGGCGGCATTGTGAACGTCCTCCGCACGGAGCCTGGTCAGGACGTTCCAGTGCTCGGCGAGGGGAGTCCGGTTCGCGCGCATCCACTCGCGGGTTGCCACGGGCATGGAATCCCAGCACAGAGTATCTTCTTGCAGCAGGCGCGCGCGTTCCAATTCGCGGGCGGCCATCAGCCCTTCGTGCGTATCGTCGGCAGAGACCTGCAATACGAAACCCAAACGGTTTTGAAGATTTCGCAGCTTCGCTTGGCGCACCATTGCGCCGAAGTCGAACTGGCTCTTGAAGGTTGCAACCACCCAAGGCAGGGCCTCCACGACTCGGGCATCGGCGTCCGGTCGCGCAAGCACCGTCATGAGGAGTGCGTCCGGTCGGGGGCGTGACCGGGACTTGCGGACATGAGCAAACCCTGGATAGCCGAGGGCGCTCAGTTGTGCACGGAACAGATCGTCCGATCCCCCTCGCGGATCCTGGCCCGCCGAAGTCTTCATCCGATTCCGCAACTGCGCAGTCAGCGGGCGTGCACCCTTTTCAAGCAGCGACAGGTACGGCTGCGAAACGCCCAGTAAGGACGCCGCACTGACCTGCGTCAGGCCATTCCTCTTTCGCCATTCCAACACGTCCGCCATATGTGTGCCTCTTCACCAGCCTAGCATGTAATATTACAACTTCACTGCCTCCAGAACGGCCGCACCTGATCACTCGTCTACCTCAATGGTCTGGTTGAGCACGAGTTTCCAATCGGTGTTTATGGGAGCCGCCGACTTCTCCAAGAAGGGCTTGGCCGCAGGGTTCAACGGCTTCACGGATTTCGCGCGTTGCGCAATCGGCCGCAAGGCGTGAGCCTGCCTTTCGTGGCCGAAGTTCTCCAGAAGATAGCCAAGTCTGCGCACGACAGAATTCTCGTAGACTTCCGCCGCCTTGGCAAGCGACTTTGAATTGGCCTTGCAGCCGATGTCGCGCACCACTTGCGCGACACCATTTATGCCGCCGGCCTTGTGGAAGTAGCGCATGCAATCGAGCAAGGTGAGTTCCACCCCGGCAGCCTTGGCGAACCCGGAATCGATCTTGAGATCGGCCAGCCAAGGCGCTCGATTGACCGCGGCCAAGGTCTCCGCCTGCTGAAAGAGGAACTGGATCCGATGCCGGCCAGCCTCGAACGAACGCAATTGACGAGGAGTCAAGACCGAAAACACCATGGATACCTGGTGCGAGGATCCGTGAAAGGCCGCCGCCCGAAGCAGCGAGACCCGGTAATCCACGCCGAGGTGCTTCATCAGAGGGTCGATCCAACGCACGGGATCAGGCGCACCTGCGGCCCGGTCCTCAGGTCGGAGGATCACGAAGAAGTTGCGCCAAGGGCTCATCAAGAGCCCCTTCTTCTTGGCTCTCCGGATGGCCGATTGAAACGCCTCGGCCGAATGACGCAAATTACGATTCGGGAATTGACGTACTGGGCGACGCCAAAGAAATGAACTGGACCTACTGAATGTAAACAACCGAATCAGGCGGTATTTATGTCAAAAGCCCTTCCACCTTCGCAGCAGCCCTCCTCTCCCGGGCTTTCCGAAGCTGATCGGGTCCCTCCTTCGGCGGCACTCGAGCGGTACTCGGCAGATCCCTGTGTTCCGGCGCCACCCGGGGCGGCGAGTGACAATCGGCCTCTCCCCGTTCCCCGAACCGACTCGGGCGAATGGACTTCTCAGTTCGACTCGTTCCTTTGCCAGGCCCTTTGTTCGGGCGCGTTGAATGAACGCGAAGCCATCACCGCTATTCGCGCGGCCAATCCCGCTTGGCGCCGTGAGTTCGTGTGGCCGCCAAATCGTAATTAAGGCGGTCAACTACGACGGCCGCCCCAACACATTGTTCATGAAACCGACTGGGGCCGGCGCTCCAGAGACAACCAGCGCAACCCTCCCACAGCATAACCGCTGAACCGAAAGCGGCCGCCTCGCTCGAGCCGGCCGTTCCCCTATTCCAAGCACCTGATTGTCGCGCTGGCCCCGCACGCCGTCGCCGTGCTTGAGATCCGGAAGAACGGTTGAGCAGGACGCCTCGGTCCCGCCCAGCCGGCGGCGCAGTTACATCAGTCGCGGAATAACAGCGGCGCGTATTTCGAAAGATACGTCTGCCAGTTGGGCCAGCTATGGCCGGCGCCGGATTCGTTCCACACGTGCTTGATGCCCTTCTTGTCGAGCATTTCGTGAAGCCCTTTCATCCCCGCGTAGGCAAAGTCTTCGTTTCCGCAGCCAAGCCACATCACCTTCAGCTTCTTATTCACCATCGCAGGATCCGCCCTCTCCCACTCCGCGCGATTGCCGGCGCCGCTGAACGCCGCAATGCCGGAGAACAGATCAATATTGCGTAGCCCGATCGTGAGCGATTGGCTTGAACCCATTGACAACCCGGCAATCGCCCGATGGTTGTGGTCGGTCAACACACGATATTTGGTCTCCACCATCGGCTGGACGGCCGTCAGGAACTCTTTCTCGATTGCCGCTGAGTCGGCGCCAATCGCTGGCGGCACGGTACTGGCGCCAGCCACCTTGATCTCCCGCGCGACGTGCCCGTACGGCATAACGACGATCATCGGCTTGGCCTTGCCCTCGGCGATCAGGTTATCGAGGATCACATTCGTCCGGCCGGTCCAGGTCCACGACGCCTCGATCTGCCCGTTGCCGTGCAACAGGTACAACACGGGATACTTCTGCTTTCCCTTCTCGTAGCCGGGCGGCGTATACACATACACCATGCGCTCGGTATTCAGATTTTCCGAGTCATAGAAGTTGACATGCACCGTACCGTGCGGCACTTTCCGTTGCTCGATGATACTCTTGCCTCCACCCGGCACCATGAAGATGCTCGTGTCGCCCCAGCGCCTGACCTCCAGATTCGGGTTCGAAGGATCCGGCATCCTGAGCCCGCCATCAATCGCGTAGCCATAAGTGTAGAAACCCGGCGGCAGCGGACCGATTGTCAAGCTCCAGACACCGTCTGCGCCTTTTTCGAGGGGCAGCGGCTTGCCGGTGAACTCAAGGATTCCCGGAGATCCCATCAGGATCACTTCGCTCGCCTTGGGAGCGAACAATCTGAACGTAACTTTCCGGTCACCCTGGATTTCAGGCGAAACCGGTATGTTCTTGACGTCTTCATAGGCAGCCGCCGGCCGGGGCTGCGCGAAACTGACCGCGGCCGTCACCAACGCGAGAGCAGAGATAGAAAGCAGAATCTGCATCCTTACAAAACTCCTTTGGGCACCTGCCCGTCGATAATCAATTCACGGATTTCCTGAGCCTCATTGCCGGGCTCGCGGCACTGGAAATTCAGGTGATCGAGCTCCGACTCTATCACGGCCCGTAACCCCCTGGCCGCGAGAAATGTTCTCCGTGGGGTATTTACCCGGCGCTCACGCCCGGCTGAAGATCGATCCACCCAGCGGGCAGGTGCTTGCTTGTCGCTGGCATGCGAGAGCCGATGATGGGTCTGCGCCAAGCCAGGGCGAAGCGGAAAGGTGTCGCTGATACCCATGCCGTCCTCTCGGTTCAACATGAACGCCACCGGCCGGGTGATGTCGGCGTCAAAAGCGAGCGCGATCAAATCGAACATCGCGCGCGAAACCCCGTACCGGCGTCGCTCGACAACACAAGCGAAGGCCAGCGGTATTGAAGGTGCCGGCTTCGAATTGTGCAGCCGTCCACCTCGGAGCCAAATTTGACGCCGGTCCCCATTGGCGTCTCGACATACCGTGTTTCGCCGATCAGCTTCCAAAGCCGGGTTCGGACCTTCGAGACCCCGCCATCCGGCTAGTTCATCGCCCAGGCGCGATCTGTCCGACTCCAGAAATGGCGCGGCCCGAATCGGGTAGAGGTCCCAGGCCTTCACGGCAGGGCGTAGGCGATCAATTCGCCCCCGCCGTCCTCGCCCGTCGTTGTCACGGCGAGCACGATGTACTGCTTGCCCTGGTACAGCTATGTCATAAGCGAACCAGTCTGCTTTCCGGGCAGGTTCACTTCGGCGGCGATGTCTTCGCCGGTATCTTTGTCGTAGGCACGGCAGCGCGACCTGAACACCGACGAACGTTCGGCCGGGCTGCCCGAGTCTCGGGAGATCCAGGCCCTTGAGTGCCGCATGATTACGGATTTCGTCAGGCGTGGATGAGTGTGTTTTCTGCCATAGGATCTTGCCCGAGTTGAGGTCGTAGGCAGTGATCCTGTCATAAGGAGGCTTGATCAATGGAAGGCCCTGCACTGTGGGAGCTGTCGCGCCGCGCGGGCCCGGTTTTCCCGGGCCTCCAC
>JBGSME010000392.1:0-3952 GCA_041740335.1 Bryobacteraceae bacterium
ATGAAGGATTGCGAGTTAGCGCCGCCACGTTGATTGGGGCGCACCGTGATGAAATTGCCATCGTCAAGAATACCTCCGAGGGTATCGCGACCGTGGCGCTGGGGCTTGACTGGCGTGCCGGGGACCGCATTGTCGCATTCCGCGAGGAATTCCCGGCCAACTACTACGTATGGGAACGGGTGGGCGGCGGCAAAGTTCATGTCGACTGGCTCTCCATCCACGATTCGCTTGAAACCATCGATAAGGCGTGCCGTGGCGCACGGCTGCTGGCGATCAGCTACGTTAACTACCTTTCGGGATACACTGTCGATCTGAATGCGATCGGCGAGATCTGCCGGCGTCACGATGTCTTTTTTTTCGTTGACGCCATCCAAGGCCTCGGCGTGCTGCCGCTGAATGTGGAGACCGCGCGGATCGACGCACTTGCCGCCGATGGCCACAAGTGGCTACTGGGTCCGGAAGGCTGCGGCATCCTGTACATTCGCCGCGATCGCATGGATTCGATTGAACCGGTGGAGTTCGGCTGGACCAACGTCCGCCACTATGCCGACTACGCCTCCCGCGACACCACCCTGCGCGCCGACGCCGGCCGCTACGAGCCTGGCACCCTGAACACCATCGGGATTTACGGTCTTCGCGCTTCCATTGAATTCCTCAACGCGATCGGGATCGAGCAAATCACGCCGGCGATACGGAATCTGGCCGGGAGGATTGAGGAGGGGGTCCGTGCGAAGGGCTACGAGGTGCTTCCAACGGGGTCCGGCATCGTCAGTTTCCGGAAGCCCGGCACAGACGGCCGTCTCATTGTTGCGGCGCTGCGGAACGAACATATCGCCGCCGCTCCACGCCAGGGATGGGTGCGGACATCGCCGCACTTTTACATCGCGCCCGAGGACATTGAGAAGATGCTGGACGTGATACCCTAACCTTCGATGCTGCTCGGCTGCGTTAGCTACAATCTGCTGAAAGACTGGGATCTCGAAACCCTCATCACCAAACTCGAGGCGGCTGAGTTCGAGGCCGTGGAACTGCGCACTACCCATAAGCATGGCGTGGAGCCTTCGCTCGGGCCCGCCGAGCGGACCCGGGTTCGGCAGCGCTTCGAGAAAAGCAAAGTCCGGTTGGTGAGTTTCGGTACGACGGCCGAGTTTCATTCGCCGGATCCGGCGGTGCGGGCCAAGAATGTCGCCGATGCGAAGGCGTTCGTCGATCTGGCTCACGATACCGGCGCGTGGGGAATCAAGGTCCGCCCGAACGGACTCCCGGCGCAGGTGCCGCGCGAAACCACGATCGCCAATATCGGAGCGGCGTTGCGCGAAGTCGGCGAATATGGCGCGGGCCGCGGTGTTGAGATCTGGATGGAGGTACACGGCCGGGATACCCAAAATCCGCCAGTGTCGGCGGCCATCCTGAAAGCCGCCTCGCACGGTAACGTTGGGGCGTGCTGGAACTCGAACCCCACCGACATCGTGAACGGCAGCATAAAGCAAAGCTTCGAGATGCTGAAGCCGTATATCAAGAACGTCCACATCAACGAACTGGCCAACGGTCTCTATCCGTGGCGCGAACTGTTCACGCTGCTTCGCCAGATGAAGTACGAGCGTTACACGTTGGCCGAATGCCAGGAGAGCAAAGAGCCGGAGCGCTTCCTGCGCTGGTACCGGGCGCTTTGGAAGGAACTTTCGCGCGCATGATCGCGCGGCTGCTTGCGCCGATGGTAGCCGCGGCGCTTATCCTGCCAGCCGCCGTCCCGACTCCAGAATCGCATTTCGGTCATCGGATGGGTGAGGACCGCAAACTCATCGACTGGAACAAAGTAGTCTCTTATTTCCAGGCGCTGGGAAAGACAAGCGGCCGCATCCTGGTCCGCGAACTGGGTAAGACGACCGAGGGGCGTCCGTTTATCGCCGCCTGGATTTCGAGCCCCGCCACCATCGCCCGGCTGGAGCATTACCGCGCGATTCAGGACCGGCTCGCCGATCCACGCCAGACGAGTGAAGAAGAGGCGGCGCGGTTCATCGCCGAGGGCAAAGCCGTTGTGATGATCACGTGCTCCATTCATTCGACGGAGGTGGCATCCACCTCCACCGCGGTTCAGTTCGCCTACGAGCTTCTCACGCGCGATACGCCGAAGTTTCGCGCCATTCGCGACAACGTCATTTTCATTCTCGTTCCGTCACTGAACCCCGATGGCGTGGACAAGGTGACGCAATGGTATCGCAAGACTCTCGACACGGAGTTTGAAGGAACCTCGCCCCCGGAGCTTTATCAGAAGTACGTGGGGCATGACAACAACCGCGACTGGTACATTTTCTCGCAACAGGAAACCCGGCTTGCCATCTCGAAGCTGCACAACGTGTGGCATCCGCAGATTGTCTACGACGTGCATCAACAAGGCGCCAACGCATCGCGAATGTTTGTGCCGCCGTGGCTCGATCCGATCGAACCGAACATCGATCCGCTGATCGTTCAGCAGTGCAACATGATCGGGACCGGCATGGCGGCGGACCTGACGGCGGCGGGAAAGAAGGGCATCGCTGTGAACGCCAGCTACGATTTCTGGACGCCAGCGCGGCACTATCAGGCCTATCACGGTGGGCTGCGGATTCTGAGCGAATCGGCTTCGGCGCGTTTGGCGACGCCGGTCACGCTGGGTCCGGAAGACATCCGGGAAACTGCGCCGGGCTATCAACCACGCATTCGCAGTTGGAATTATATCGAGCCATGGCTCGGCGGCAAGTGGGGAGTGGGCGATATTGTCGACTACCAGCGGATCGCATGGGAATCGGTGCTCTGGCAGACCGCCGTCCGGCGCGAGGATTTTCTCCGCAATTTTTATCACATGGGCCAGAACGCGATCGCTCGCAGGCATCCTGGTTTCGAGATTGCGAAGAAGCAGCGCGACCCGGGCGCTACCCGCGTTCTTCTCGATACCCTGCGGTTCGGGATGGTGGAGGTGGAGGAAACCGGCGACGCGTGGTTGATCTCCATGCGCCAACCCTATAGCGCCTGGGCGAAGGCGTTGCTCGAGAAGCAGGAATATCCGGATTTGCGGATGTATCCCGGCGGACCGCCCAAACAGCCCTATGACGTTACGGCGCATACGCTGCCGTTGCTGATGGGCGTGGACGTCAAGGTGCGCGGCGCGGAAGGTCCGGCGGTTGCGGTGGCCGATGCTGCCGCGGACATATGGCCGGCGTCTGACAGCGATTCCTGGAAGAAGGTGAATCGCGAGTGGGCCCGCGGGCGCAGCGTGTGGCGCCATCCGGCGAGCGGCGATTTCTCGGCACGGCGCCGCGACGGTTGGAGAGAAGTGAAGCGGCCGCGCGTGGGGCTTTATCACAGCCACATGCCGGTGATGGACGAAGGCTGGACGCGCTGGATATTTGAGCAATTCGGATTTCTTTACCAGCGCCTGGACAACGCGGCGGTGCTCGCCGGCAACTTGCGCGAACGGTTCGACACCATCGTGGTTCCGGATCAGGGCCCGGCGTCGATCAACAACGGCTACGTGCCGGGCACGATGCCGCCGGAATATACGGGCGGACTGGGCGATGCGGGCGGCCGTTCCTTAACCGCGTTTGCGGAAGCCGGCGGAACCGTGATTTTCCTGAACGATTCGACCGCGTTTGCCGTGGGCCATCTTGGCGTACCGGCACGGAACGTATTGCGAGGCATTCCTTCGCGGGACTTCTATTGCCCGGGATCGTTGCTCACCGTCCAGCTCGACGTTTCGCACCGTCTGGCGCGCGGGCTGCCGGCGGAAATCCCGATCTGGTTCGAGGAAAGCCCGGCGTGGGATGTGAGCGGCGCGGGGTCTGTGAAAGCGGTAGCGACTTACGGAGACTCCGGCCTGCTGGCGTCCGGATGGCTGCTGGGCGAGAAGCATCTGGCCGGACGGGCGGCGCTGGTGGAGGCTCGCATGGGGCAGGGAAGTATGATCCTGTTCGGC
>JBGSME010000393.1:0-2362 GCA_041740335.1 Bryobacteraceae bacterium
AGTCACGGTGCCGCCGAAAACAAGATACACACCGGCGCGTGCACTTCAACGCTCTTCCCCGTAGGAGTCAAACGCCCCGTCTTTGAGTCCACCGAGAACACGACGATGTTATTGGACTTCTGATTGGCAGCCAACAAATACCGGCCGGTCGGATCAATCTTGAAATTTCTCGGAATATTGCCGCCTGTCGCGATGTTCTGGACCGTCTTGAGCGTCCCATTGCCATTGATCGCGAAGACGGTGATGCTGTCATGCCCTCGATTGGACGCGTACAGGAACCGGCCCTTCGCGTCAATCTCAATCTCGGCGCAGTTGTTGGTGCCATCAAAGCCGGCCGGAAGAGTGGAGATCGCTTCGATGCTCGTCAGTTTGCCGGCAGCCGCATCGTAGGAGAATGCCGTCACCAACGATCCCATTTCCGAAAGCGCGTAGGCAGTCTTGCCCTTGGCATGAAACGCAAAGTGCCGCGGGCCGGAGCCCTTTTTTACCTCGGCGAACGCAGGACTGTGCGGCGCAAGCGTTGCCGAAGCCGGGTCAATTTTATAGACGAGGATCTGATCGAGACCAAGGTCAGGAACAAAAACGAAACGATTGTCCGGAGACAGAACCACTCCATGAGCATGCGGCCCTCGTTGCCGCCGCGTGTCGATGCTCGAACCGGAATGGCGCTGCAGCGATGCCATTTCGCCAATCCGGCCATCGGGCCCGATCGGGAACGAGGCCGTGCTGCCGCTGCCGTAGTTGGCCACGATGAGCATGCGGCCGGTCCTGTCGGCTACCAAATGGCAAGCCCCGCCGCCGCCGGACGAGACGGTGTTCATCAGGTTCAACGTGCCGTTCTTGCGATCGATCGAGAAGGCGCTGACGGACCCGTTCGTCTTCCCGTCATTTCCCAGTTCCGAGACGGCATAAAGCACGTCGAGTTTGGGATGGAACGCGAGGAACGACGGATTCGCAATCTCCCCGGCGAGAGCCGCCGGCGCCACGGAGCCAGTGGACGGATCGAACCGTAAAACCTGGATGCCCTTGCTGTCCGGCCCAGTATAAGTCCCGATCCAGGCGAAGTAACGGCCGGACGTTTTCGGAGCCGCCCCACAAAGCACCGCGGTCAGGAATAAGATAGCGGCCTGTTTTCGCATTAGCTCTCTTTCAGCAGCCACTTGGCTGCATTCCGCTGCATTTTTTCGTACTCAGGGTTCCACAACACGCTGATCAGGTGCCCGGGGGCCATAAAACATACGCGGCCCTTGCCATAGTCGTAGGCCCAAACCGCCTCGGCGGTGTTGCTGCGCCGGCCGGCGAGGTCTTTGTACTCCAATCCGTCCTCGTTGACGCTGCGCGCCAGCACGTACTTCGGATCTTTGTCATAGACCACATAGTGCTGCTCATCGGTGACAACGAAGTCATTCACCCCACGCGTAATCGGGTGCTCCGTGTTGGTGATCTTCACCTTGAACGGCCGTATCGGCGGGTGCCCGACATAGATGGCGCCTTCAACGTCACGGTAGTCTTTATTCGTGATGGACGCTTCACTATTGTTATGGAACGCCCACAATCCGCCGCCTTCCGAGACCCACTGTTTGATCGCCTTACCCTGCTCCGCGGTCATCCAGGATGTATAGCCCGAGCCGATCTTGCGCTGGATTGGCGGCACGCTGACGATCTTGTCCTTCTTCTCGTTCCAGTAGATCTGGTGCCAATAGCCGTTGTTATACCGGCGGCCGTCGCGAAACATGATCAGGATCTTGTAGTTCCGCAGGTTGTCATAAGTTAGTAACTTTTCCTGATCCGTGAAGTCGATCGAGAGGCCGCCGTCTTCAACGAGTGTGGCGGTCAACGCGGACCGGATGTAGTCGGAATTGTGCGACTCGTCGCCGCACAGCGCGAATGCGGTGGCATGGGCCGTAGCCGCTTGGGATCGCGAGCCGCCAATCACAGACCCGGCCGCGGCTGCCATTCCGGCTGAGCGGATCAGTGCCCTGCGAGTCATTGCTTTTTCCATTGAATTTACCTCCCTGTCGGAAGACGCCAGTATACATCGAACCGGCCGGCCCGCTACGACAATCCTCGGTCAACGATCTATTCGACACCATGGAGTCCCCCGTCCGATTCCTCGCCCGATGCCGTGGCTTTGCAGGATCGTACTGGTAGTCCACTTGTTCCCCGCTCGGATTCACGCTGTAATCCTTGCTCGTCTCGATCCGGCCATTGTTGGCTCCGGGTAAGCATCCGGTGAACACCAGTTCGCTTCATCGCGAGCGAAAGATAACAAATCGAGGAAACTATGGAGCCACCCGAGCCTGAGCAGCCGCCCACCGGTGCGGCAACAGCTCTTCGAGCTGGTTCACGGGGTAGTCGGCAA
>JBGSME010000394.1:0-6722 GCA_041740335.1 Bryobacteraceae bacterium
GGGCTCGGGATCGAGGTGGAGCCCAATCAGTCAATCCTGTTCCGGGCGGAATTGACGGCGATGCAGATGAGCTCACAATCCAGGAATCCGGCCGGATGGAAACTGGGCGGATGGAATCCGATGGCGACGGCGGAACTGGTAATCCGGCCGAAGGGCGGAACGCGGGTGGTGCTCAGCTACCGGCACCGGGACGCGGTGTACGACGTGAACACTATTTCCAGTCTGTACGCGGGCGTAACCGGAGACACGCTGGAGGCCAGTTTCGAAATGCCGATGTCGGACCGGTGGAACTTCTGGATCTCGGGCGGAGGGGCGCGTCTTTCCGGCAGCCGGGACGGACTGTTCACCAGCAACATGCAAAAACGGATCACGGCGCGCGCCAACTACAACGTCACCGATTGGATGACGGCCGGCTATTTCGTTCGCGCCAGCAATTTCCGCGAGTATTCGCCTCTCTATTTCAGTCCGGAGTTCTATGGGACCACGGGAATGTCGTGGACGTGGGACCGTCCGTTGGCGCCGGGGCTGCGATTCCTCGGCGACGTGGAAGTGGGCTATGGGCGAATCAATCGATACGACACCGGTGGCGTGAACAATCTGGAAATGTCAATCTATCCTGCGATCGCCTGGGACGTGCGCCCGGACCTGACGCTGCGGCTGGGTTACCGGTTCGGCCGGGGCCGAAGCAGCACATTCGGATCGCCGGTCTACAGCACCGGGCTCTTGGACCTTGGATTGGGGACGTACTTTACGCCGCAAGTGCCGCGGCCAAATTTGAATCGGATCGAGATCCGGTGAGGGAACCGCCGTCGGAACAGAAAGCTACATGCTGAGAAAAACACTTCAGATCGCCTCGATCATCGGCGGGATCCTGCTGACGCTGGGATTGATGACGGCGTTCTATTTCGATGTCTACGTATCGCGGCTGATGGTGACCGACGTGTTTCTACGCATCTCGGGCGTAGTCGTGTTCGGATTCCTGGTGGCGATGCTGATCCGTTACTGGATTCTGCTATCGCTCGCCACGTTATACCAGTTGGAGAATCCACCGCTCGACACGGAACTGGATCACTACCCGATGGTGACGATGATCCTGCCGGCGCATAACGAGGGTCCGGTCATCGAGTCTTCAATCCGCGGCGCGATGAACATGGACTATCCCAACTTCGAGGTGATCGTGGTGGACGACGGATCCACGGACGACACCTACGAACGGGCGCAGAGGATGGTACCGGAATACGGGGGTAAGCTGCAGGCGATCACGCAATTGAACGGCGGAAAATCGAAGGCGCTGAACAACGGCATTTCGTGCGCCCGCGGCGAGTTCGTGCTGTGCACCGACGCCGACTCGCGATTGGAACCGCAAACCCTGAAAGAGGCAATCAAGCACTTTTCCGATCCCGAGGTGTGCGCGGTGGCCGGGAATGTGAAGATCGCCAACCGGTTGAACATGCTGACAAGGCTGCAGTCGCTCGAGTACATCGAGGGGTTGAATCTGGTGCGGGCGGCGCAGGCGTTCCTGCAGAAGATCACGGTGATTCCGGGGCCTTCGGGAGTATTCCGCAAGAACGTGATCATCGAAATCGGCGGATA
This sequence comes from Bryobacteraceae bacterium, assembly GCA_041740335.1. Lineage (GTDB taxonomy): Bacteria > Acidobacteriota > Terriglobia > Bryobacterales > Bryobacteraceae > DSOI01. Next base: position 1,594 of record JBGSME010000394.1, read on the forward strand.
TCTGAGCGACACCTTCGCCGAGGATTGCGATCTGACCCTTCGCCTGATGCTCTCGGGTAAGCGGATCAAATACGAAAGCCGGTGCGTGGCCTGGACGGAGGCTCCCGAACAGGTGTCGGCGCTATTCAAACAGCGCTACCGCTGGGGACGCGGCATTCTCCAGGCGATCCTGAAGCATCGCAAGGCATTGTGGAAGCCGCTTCCCGATCCGCTTGGATGGCTGATGCTGTGGAACATGCTGTTTGAGAGCGTGGCGATGGTGGCGATGGACTTTGTGGGGATCCTGCTTTTTTTGTTGATGGCGCTCGGCGGCGGCGTGTCGTCGCTGGTTTTCCTTTGGTGGCTGGAACTGACGCTGCTCGACGTGCTGGCGGCTCTTTTCTGCATCACGCAGGAGAAGGAAGATTTGCATCTGGTAGCGTACGCGGTGCTGTACCGGCTGTTCTTCATTCCGTTCGTGGACGCGATGCGATTCTTCGCCTCGATCGACGAATTGTTCAATGTCCGGATGGGCTGGTTTACGCAAACGAGGATGGGAAGGATCTGATCGAGTGGATATCGAACTTTATTCCCTGTTGGCTCTGGCGATCCTGCTGACGAGCGTGGGGACCATTCTCTTCGCGCTTTTCACCTACGTGATGTTCCGCATACGGGAGACCAGGAAACTGAAGAAGAGCGCCGCGGCGCATCAGGCTGCCCCGGTGGAAGTGGCTCCTCCGGCGCCGCCTCCGCAGTTTTTCAAGCCTTACGAACCGAGTCATTAAAGCGATGTCGAAGCCTGGCACAGAACAGCGTAAACGGCGGCCCTACGGGCTGTACCTCGCCCTCTGGAGCGGCGCGCTGATGACGTTGTCGGGTGCATCGTATCTGCGGATTGTGGATCAAACCATCGGGAAGCTGCCACTGATGCAACGCCTCCAATGGGGCGGCGAGCAGCAGTCCCTGCGGGTTGCGGTATTGCGCAGCGCTGCGACGGCGGTTCGAAGCGGTGATCATCCGGAATACTATTACGATCTCGCCGCGTATTGGGAACACAATATGCACGGCGCTGGAATCGATTTCTACACCATCGACGATGCACAATTGTCGGCCGGGCTGGCGCCGGAGACCACGGTGCTGGTGCTGCCGTGGGCCGTCTGCATGAGCGAACGGCAGCGGGCGGTAGTGCGGGACTTTGTTTCCTCGGGGCATGGGCTTGTGGCCACCGGTCCGGTTGGAGCGCGCAATGAAGATTGCGGTTGGAACGGTTGGGAGTTCATGACGGCACTGACCGGTGTGGACAATATTGAGAGCTTCACGCCGGAGCCGGGTACGTTCGGCAGCTTTCGCGGACGCCGGTTCTATTCGGGGGGCGTGCCGCCTGGTCTGCTGGTGGAGATGCCGGGGCATGAAATGACGGTGGGGACGGCGAAGGAGCCGGATATTTATTGGAGCGATGCTCATTGGCGTCCGCACGACGGGGAAGTGCCGGGCGATTCGGCCCTCGGAGCCCACTCGAGTTATGGGGAAGGGCGCGTGGTTTGGCTGGGCTTCAACGAACGCCTCACGGCGGCAAAGGATCAGAAGCCGCTCGACCATATGGCGCTGTCGTCAGTGCGATGGGTGGGCCGGGAACCGCTAATCGCGACGGCGGCGTGGCCGGACCAGAAGGAAGCCGGCGTGATGGTGACGGCGATGGCCGGATCAAACAGAGAATCTTCTGAGGCGGTGGCCGGAATGCTGCGGGCCGCAGGTGTTCCAGGAACGCTGTTCGTAGATACAGCCGGCCTACCGAGCGATACCGCCGGAGTGGAAATTGCAGCCACGGGCGACCCCGATGCGCCGGTGGCGGACCAGAGCGTTTTCGTACAGGTGCAGACGCTGCAGAAAGCGCGCCAGGCCGTGGAACAGGCTGCCGGAAGCGCCGTGTTCGGATTCAAGCCTTCGCAGGATTTGTGGAACCTCGATACCGTAGTGGCGCTTCGCTCATCCGGATACCGTTACTTTGTCGACCGGGGCCAGAGCCGCCGGGCCTCGCCCGAACTGATTGAGTTCCCGCCGGCCACGTGGTTCGGCAAACGGGTGGAGGTGGCACGCCTGGGCGCGGGCTGGTCCGACGATTTCGAAGTGATCGCGCGCTACAAGGGGCCTACGCCTTGGAAAGAGGACCTGACCAAAGGATTCCTGGAGGAGTTCGAATTGGCGAGGTATCTGGGAGGGGCCTATGCCCTTAGCATCCGGTCTCTGTTGCTGGGCGCCCCGGGCAATGTGCATTTGGCGAAAGCGGCGGTGGACGAGATGAAAAAGGCGCCGGTGTGGTTTGGGTCCGCGGCGCAGATGACGGACTGGTGGTCCGCCCGGGACAAGATCCGGGTGGAGACCCGTCCGGTGAATAATCACCGCTTCCGGGTGGCCGTGGTGAACCGGGGCAAGCAGGATGTGGACGGATCGAGTGTCTATCTGTACCTTCCCTATCGCCCACGCGACGTCCGGATCATCTCGGAATTCATCGGCAAGGCGGCGCCGGCATGGGAAGCGGTTCCGGACGAAGATGCGCTGCGGCTCGACTTTCCGAAACTGGCGGGCGAGAGCAGCCACGTGTTTCTGGTGGTGCTTGACGAGTCATGAGATTGGCGTTCTCAATATTGGCAGCGTGGTTCGCGGCGGCTCCAGCGTTCGCGGGGGAAGGCGCGCGTCCTCTCGCACACTTCTACTACGTGGACGATGCGGCGGCGTTCCGCTCCCTCGAGCAGAACGTGGACAGTATCGGCCTGCTTTCCCCGGCGTGGATCGTGGTGGGAGCCGACGGCAACGTGAGGACGAGCGTGGATCCCAAAGTGGCCCAACTGGCCGCGGCGCACGGCATCGCGGTAATGCCGATTGTCATGAACGGCGATTTTGACGTGGCGGTGCTGCGCGCTGTTCTGCGGGACGAAGGATCGCGCGCCGCTCTGGCCGGGAAGCTGGCCCGCGTGGCGTTGGCCGAGGGATTCGACGGGATGCAATTGGATTTCGAGAATCTGGAAGCGGAGGATCGTGACGGATACTCCGATCTGGCGATGCGATTGGGCGAAGCGCTGCACCGGTTCGGGAAACAGCTAAGCGTCGCGGTGGCATCGCCGGTGTACTCGATCGGCGCGGTGGAAACGAAACCAGCCTCCTGGGTAAAGACGCCGCGGTCGGAGGGTTTCGACTACGCCAAACTCGCGGCTGCATCGGACTTCATCACACTAATGGCGTACGATCAGTACGCAACGGCGGACACGCCTGGTCCGGTGGCGGGAATCGGGTGGGTGGAGGAGTGCATCCGCACCATCCTGGAAGTTGTTCCCGCAGCGAAGGTGACGCTGGGTCTTCCCCTCTATCACCGGCACTGGGCGGGAAAACGGGTAACGACGGGGTCCTGGGCGGAAGCGCAGGCGGAAGCAATCCGAGCGAACGCACCATCTCTCTGGAGCCCGCTCTATGAGGAACCTTCGCTTCGATTCGAACGGGAAAACGTAACGCACGTAATTTGGTATCACGACGCCGCCAGCTTGGCGCGGCGAATGGAATTATCCAGGCGCTATCACTTGCGCGGATTCTCGGCGTGGCGGCTGGGGCAGGAGGATCCGGCGGTGTGGACACGGATATTCACGGCCTCGCCGGCAAAGGAATCGAAATGGCGCTGAGTGCAAAATGGCTGGTTCTGCCCGCAATGCTGACGGCCGGGTTGTCGGCTCCGATCGAGAGCCACAACCGGGTGGTTCGCGTGCCGGCCGATACGGAAGTGGAATTGCGCCTGCGGACGACGCTTTCCTCGGCTGAGTCCAAGGTCGACGAGCGAGTGGAATTTGAGGTTGTCGAGGAAGTCCGTCTTGGCGAGGTTACGGTGATCCCGCGCGGGAGCATGGCATGGGGTGTTCTTACGGCTGTCGAGCCGAAGAGCCGCTTGCGGAAAAACGGAAAGATCGATTTGGATCTGCTCGGCGTATGCTTGCCCAACGGAAGCGCGGCCGGGCTGCGCGCGGTGCCTCGCGGAATGGCGAAGCGCGGCTCCATCGACACCAACGTGAGCGACAGCGTACTGGCGCTGCCGGCGCTTCCGGTGCTGCTGTTTCTTTACGGCAAAGACGTGACGATTCCCAAAGGCCGCGAGTTCACCGCATATCTGGCCGAAGACGTGGCGCTCGACCGGACAGGCCTCGAAAAGGCATTACCCGGAGCGTGCCAGCCGGGCGTGGACCCATTCGCTGTCCGCCGTGGCGGTGCAGCGGCCGAATCGGTGGAGTTGTCGATAGTGGCCGTGCGATCGAATCCCGAGGGCGCCGAAATCTTGATCAACGGAAAGTTCATGGGGTACACGCCGTCCACGCTGCGGCTGCCCGCCGGTGAGCATCAAGTGAAACTGCTCAAGCCCGGGAAAGCCGCCTGGGATCGCCTGCTGGTAGTGACGCCGGGCGGCGAGGCGACGATTCAAGCGGCCATGGAAGACACGCTGGTGGTGAGCCGGTGAGGGAGAAAAATCCATATGCGTAGCGCAATTGCGATTGCCATGTCGATGTTGTTCGCGTTCCAGGGTGTCCAGGCTCAGGAAGGCGAGTTGCGATTAGTCGTTCTGCAGGGCGAGGGCGCCGTGAACAATATCCGAAGGCGCGCCGTGAGTCCGGTGGAAGTGGAAGTGCGGGATGCGCGCAATCGGCCGGTGGAAGCCGCGAAGGTGCGATTCACACTGCCGGAGTTGGGCGCCGGAGGGCGGTTCGTCGACGGTAGCCGGACGCTGGAGGTGTCCACCGACGAACGCGGACGGGCGGGCTTCTCCTCATTCGTACCCAATGGACAAGAAGGCCGCTTCAGCCTGGCCGTGGACGTAACCGCCGCGGGACGCGAGGCGGGAACGGCCATTGTGCAATCGAACAGCTTGTTCCAATTCGCTTCGCCGCGAACCGATGAGCCGGAGATCAAGCGAACGGGACGCGGCCGCGCGCTGATTCTAGTGCTGGGTATCGGGGCGGCGGCGACGCTCGGTGGCGTGCTGGCGAGCCGTGGGGGCGGCGGACCACAAACCGCTCCGGTGTCGGTGGGCGTCGGCGGTGTTGGCGTGGGAGGGCCTCGTTGAGGGAACTGGGGGCACTCACCATCGGGCTTGTGGCGCTGCCGGTTCTGCTGGC
>JBGSME010000395.1:0-4100 GCA_041740335.1 Bryobacteraceae bacterium
CTCGGCCACGACGACGAACCGAGCGGCCCCACTTATCGGGCCGACTAAGTTAGAACGTCAGCCTTGCGCCAACCTGAATCCGCCGGCTCTCGAGCGCCGAGGTGAACCCGAGCGGCTCACTCGGTGTCCGATCGTGCCGGCCGCGCAAATCGAAGGGACCCGAAATCGCCCCAACCGTGTTGTTGATGCTGCCGTAGTTCAGATGGTTCGCCAGATTGAACCCTTCCACAAGAACAGTGAGACGCCTCGAATCCCCGCCAAGCCCAAAGTTCTTACTCAAGCGCGCGTCGAGGGTAAGAAACGCCGGACCGAGCCCGGTGTTCCGCCCGGCGAAAATCGGCCGGTCTGTCGTCGGATGCCGGTCCTGATTCAGATCCACGCCAGCGAGCAGATTGAAAGGGCGTCCGCTGTTGGCGCGAAAGATCGGCGCAAGCTGCACGCCACCCGGCGCTTCCCAGACGCCATACAGAACCACTTTGTGTCGTTGATCGAACGCCGATAGCGCCCGCTCCGCGCGTAAGTTGGTCTGGTCAGAAGCCTGGAAGTCGCTATTGTAGTCCGTAACTTCATCGGTCGCCTTACTGAACGTATAGTTACCCGCGAGACTCAGTTGGCGGCCGAATCGCTTCCGGAACTCCAGAATCATCCCTGCGTAGAAGGCGCGCGCCGTCGACTCATACACGTTGTCCTGGAACAGCAGCGGGTTGGCGAAATCCTGGGGTCGCCAGACCCGGATTCCTAAAGTTGGATCGACGGGCGCCTGCAACAGATTTTTGTCCCGTGCCCGCCCGATTTTCAGCGTCCGCACGTAGATTCCCGATAGGCCTACGGACACGTCCCCGCCCAACTGCCGCTCAATGCCGAGGCTGGTCTGTTGCGAATACGGATTCACGTAGTCCGGCGCCGCTCCGAACAGCACGGAGAATGGCGGCACAGGACCCGTCTGGCTCACATTGATTCCGAATTGGGCCAGGTCTCCGGCCTCGATTCGCCTCGCCGGCACCGGCACACCGATCACGCCCTGCCCGCGCAGAGTCCGGTATATGTTCGCGGCCGAGGCCGCTCCGGCCGTCTGAATCGTAGTAAATACCTGTGGTATCTGCCGCCGGCCGTCAATGAGGCCGAGGGCGTTCACAACATAGTCGATCTGAAAATAAATCGGCGAATAGAAAATGCCATAGCCTCCGCGGACACTCGTCTTGCCGTCGCTCCACGGATCCCATGAGAATCCGAACCGGGGCGCGATATTGTTCTTGTCGGTTGGAAGCGGCGACTTCCGCGTGTCTACCTCATATCGAAGCCCGAAGTCCAAGGTAAGATTCGAGCGTACTTTCCATGAATCCTGCGCGAAGAATCCATAGTAGGGATACAGCGCGGAAACCACGGGATCGCCGAAGCCTTGTTGATAGAACTGCGGCAAGCCGAGATTGAACGCCTGCAGGGACGTAATCGTCGTGGCCGCCAACGCCTGGCTCACCAGCGCCCCGGGGAGCGGGCCGAAGGTGAATCGCCCCCCGAAAAATGTCTGCGTGTCGCTTCGGTTATGCCGGACGTTTACCAGTGCGCCGGCCTTCAATCCGTGGCGGCCTCGAAACGAGCTTACTGTCTCCCTGATCTCCAGCTTCTTCATCAACGTCACGTTCGGAAGAAAGATGTCCTTGTTGAAGAATCCGAATCCGTTAATGTTCAACTCCGGGCCATAAGGCTCGAGTGACCCTACCGTCTGGTCACTATAGTTACCAAGAATGCGGATGTCATTGAAGAACGCCGGCCGGATCACTCGCGTCCACCCTCCAACCAGCGTGTTGTCCCAGTAACGATAGTCCGACCCGCGGCTTGAGCCAACCAGTGCCCGGGTGCTTGCGTTCGTATCCTTTGACCACGCGGCGTTCGCGCGCACGAATAACTGATCCGTTGAGCTTGCCGTATGGTCCAGCCGTAACGACGCCTTGTAATCGGCCGTCGTAAACGGCGTAACTCCGCCGTTCCGCTCAAACAGCGCCACCGTCGGCGCCGGGCTGCTTAATGCTGCCCGCAACTGGCCGGCCGCGGCCTGGGGCAATCGTGACAGGATCGCCTCCTGCTCCCGCGTTGGGCCGAAAATTGAGCGATCCGTCAACACGCTTACTACATTCGACTCGTCACGGTTTAACGCCTCAAATGCCCAGAAGTAGAAGGTACGGTCGCGGCGCAACGGTCCACCCAAACTGAATCCGGCCTGCTGGCGTTTGGCGTCCGGCTTCACACGGCGCAGGCTGCCGTCCGAGTCCAGCACGCGGGCAAACGGATCCCCGGCGTCCAGGTTCTGATGCCGGAAGAATCCGAAAGCACTGCCATGCGCCGCGTTCGTCCCGCTCTTCGAAACGATGTTGATGACGCCGCCGCTCGCCCCGCCTAATTCCGTCGAATAGTTACTCCTGTTTACCTGAAACTCCTGCACCGCCTCCTGGCTCAACGTTGGACGAACACCGCCGGCATCGTCGTTGGCCCCGCCGCCGTCCACCGTAATCGAATTGCCGCGCCCGTTGGACCCAAAGAACGACAGACCGCTCGTTGGCGTTGCCGTTACCCGAAAGTCGGAATTGTCCGCCATCGCCGTGGAGTCAACCACTCCCGGCGTCAACAGAGTGAAGCTAAGATAGTCCCGCCGGTCAATCGGTAAGTCCCGCACCATGCGCTGCTCCATCGTGTTCGACTGGCTTGTCCGCTCACTCTCCACCAACGCGGGCGTGGCCGTCACGTCGATCGCTTCGGTAGCGGACCCCAACTCCAGCGCCAAATCCAAAGAAGCGATTTGCCCCACTGTGAGAACCAGTCCGGAAGCCACCCGCGGCCGGAATCCCTCCTTCTCCACGCGCAATTCGTACCCGCCGGGTGGCACTACCAGAAAACGGTATTCGCCAAACGCGTTCGTGCTCGCCTTACGTTCGAAGCCGGTTTCCGGATTTCGCAAGGTCACGGCGCCCTCACGGACACGTCCACCGCTCGGGTCCGTCACCACTCCACTCAACTCACTACGATCCCCGGCCGACTGGGCAGTCAGCAAAAGAGCCAGGTTAGAAGCTACTAACAGGACTCGCACCAAGCTGTGCATATGGTCCAGCTTGACAGAATCCGAGACCGGCTGTCGCCCCCCCAAAGGGAACCAGCCTTCTTATGGCGCTACACTCCATAGATATGTGCATCCGCCGAGACGATGGAGCTTGACCCAGTGATGCTGCCACCGACGTCCGCTTCCGCGACGGCGACGGAGTCATCCTTGCTTAGCCTGGGGGAAGGCTCTACGCCCCTTGCGCCCAGCGCCCGGATCGGTCCCCAGTTGGGGCTTGATCTCCACTTCAAGCTGGAAACATGCAACCCAACCGGATCGTACAAAGATCGCTTCATCGCAGCTGAGATTACTCGCCTCGCGGCAGCCGGAGTTCGCGCCTGCGTGGCCACATCGTCAGGCAACACGGGATCGTCATTGGCGGCATACGCCGCCCGCGCAGGTATCCATTGCACGATCGTAGTGAATCACGGGGCGCCCGCCGGGAAGCTCGCCCAGATGCGCGCACACGGCGCGAAGGTTATCCGTGTCAAAGGTTTTGTTACCGACCCCAACGTGACGCGCCGCGTAATGGATACGCTCCAGCATAGTGGGCGCCCGCTCGTCGTTTCCGCTTATCGCTATTGTCCAGAGGGCATGACCGCCGTCGAATCTATTGCCAGCGAACTGGCTTCACAATGCCCCCGTGCGGCCCATGTCTTCGTGCCTGTCGGCGGAGGCGGACTCTATGTCGCCACGTCGCGTGGATCCCGCGCCGCCTTTTCCTCGCCGCCGCGGATCCACGCGGTCCAGCCGGCGGGATGCCCAACACTGATCGGCGCGTTTGACCGAGGCGATAATCGCATCGTCCCCGTTCATTCGACCACGCGCATCAGTGGACTCTCCGTGCCCTTCGACATCGATGCCGGAGCGGCACTGGCCGACATGCGTCAGCACGGTGGACTCGGCTTTGCCGTCTCCGACGAAGAAGTTTGGGAGGCGCAGCGCATGATGCTCGATCTCGAAGGCATCTATTGCGAGCCTGCCGGCGCGGCCGCACTCGCAGGGTTCC
>JBGSME010000396.1:0-6753 GCA_041740335.1 Bryobacteraceae bacterium
GCGCCGCCGCGACGGAAACGAACTCCTCCTCTGCGGCGGTGGATCCGCGATGTTGCGCGGCACCCCGCCCTACACCCAGCGCTTCCTCGTCGCGCTGGATGTGGAAGAGCGGCGGGATTCCGGCTCCTCCGCCCAACCGTTCGTCCGCCTGGCGATGCCGATCGAAGCCGAGTGGCTGCTGGATCTGCTTCCCGAGAACGTCACCGAATCGAACAGCGTGGAATGGAACCGCACCGCCGAACGCGTGGAATCGGTGAGCCAGCTCCGCTACGAGAGCCTTGTGATCGAGGAGTGGCGCAGCGGCTCCGTCGATCCTGACCAGGCCGCCGCGCTTCTCGCGAAAAAGGCATTGGAAGCGGGGGTGGCGCGCTTTGTGGACTCAGAAAAACTGGAAGCGTTTCTCGCCCGGCGCTACTTCGCCGCGCAGTTCTCCGATCTCATTCCCCAGCCGGACATCGAGCAGTCCCTCGCCGCCGCATGTTTCGGGCTCCGCAGTTTCGCCGATCTCAAGCAGATCAACCTGATCGCTACGATGGAGGGCGCACTTTCACAAGAGCAGCGCCGGACCCTGGCGGAATTGGCTCCCGAACGGATCACCCTTCCCAGTGGCCGCAACGCCGCTATCTAATATTCGCGAGAGAAAGGCCCGTGGGTGGCATCGCGCCTGCAGGACTTTTTCGGCTTGCGCGAAACGCCGGCTGTGGCGCGTGGCGCAGTGCCGCTGGTGTGCCACCTGCTCGCCCCGAATCAGCGGCCCGTGCAGACCACAACCGACCTTGCCGGATTCTGGCAGCGACTCTACCCGCAGGTTCGAAAGGAACTGATGCGCCGTTATCCCAGGCATGCCTGGCCCGAAAAGGTATGACGCCTCGCGGCATGCCAAGATGAGGGGATGCGATTCGCACTGCTCGCCCTGTTGGCCCTTCCCGCTCTCGCGCAGAGGCCCGAATGGACCCGGCCCTACCCGGCGCACACCATCGTTGGAAACCTGCACTACGTGGGCACTGAAGACCTTGCCTGCTTCCTGATCTCGACGCCTGCCGGCCACATTCTCATCAACACCGGATTGGCGGACTCGGTCCCTATGATTCGCCAGAGCATGTCGAAGCTTGGCTTCAAGATGGAAGATATTCGAATCCTGCTTACCATGCAGGCGCACTACGATCACACCGCCGGCCTCGCCGAGATCGCACGCATCAGCGGCGCGAAGATGTTCGCCACCGAAGCCGACGCCTCTTCCATCGAAGACGGCGGATTCAGTGACCCTGCCTTCGGCGGCAAACGCACCTTCGATCCCATCAAAGTGGATCGGCGCCTCAATGACGGCGATACGATCCGGCTCGGCGGAACGACACTGAAAGTTCTTCTGATGCCGGGGCACACCAAAGGCAGCGCCGGTTACTCCATGGACGTGACCGCCGGAGGCAAGAAGCAATCGGTGTTGATCGCCAACATGCCGTCGGTTGTGATGCCGCTGGTGAACCAGAAGTATCCGAATATCGTCGAAGACTACCGCCGGACCTTCAGGCTGCTCAAACAACTTCACCCCGGTATTTGGGTGGCGGGCCATGGTTCGCAATACGGCATGGCGGCCAAACAACGCGCCGGTTCCTTCATCGACCCGGAAGGGTTCCGCCGCGCCGTGGATGACTACGAGCGGGTGTTTCTAGAGCGGCTGGAAAAGGAGAGCCGCTAGCTTTCGAGGATGCGGCCGAGAATGTCGAGGATCTCAAAAACCGCCCGGTTTTCGATCGCCGCCGCACGCTCCCGGTACTCCTCCAAACGCCCGGGCTCAAGTAGCGTCCGCACCGCCGGAACGATGTCTTTCCAGTCCCGCACGACGAGCCCCAGCTTATTTTCAACCAGCCAATCCGCGTTGTAGCGCTCCTGCGGCAGCGTGGATCGGTTCTTGTCGCAGATCACTGGAAGGCGCATCGCCAAGGCTTCCGAGATGCTCCCCGGTCCCGGCTTCCCGATCAAAAAATCGGCCATCTGCATGAACCGCGGCACATCCTTGGTGAAGCCCTCCACGTGGACCCGATACGGCAGCCTCAAGGAGCGCAGTTTCGTGCCTAGCTCCTCATTGCGTCCGTGCATCAGAATCAATTGCAACGGCAGCTTGGCTTCGCCCAGCCGCTCGGCAATTTCGATCATCGACCGGGAGCCCTCGCCGCCAAACAACACCAATCCCGTGGGGAGAGATGGATCCAGCCCGATCTGCTTCCGCGCCGCCGCCCGGTCAATCGGGGCCACTTCGTAGAAGCTCGGCCTCAGGATCATCCCCGACACTCGAAACACACGCTCCGGCGGGTGGCAGTAGGCATAGGCTTGCTCCACCGCCTTGTCCGTGCCGCAAACTACGTATTGTTCCTGCCGCTCCAGCCACACACGCGGCGGAATGTCGGCGAAGTCGGTGAGCACGGTGACGAATGGCACGCGAATCGAACGGTCCACCGCTTGGCGTAGCGATCGGTTGAAGTGCGGGATCAGTGACATTATCATCGACGGCGGGTCCTGCTGTCAGAAACGTGCCAGCATCCTGACCTGCAACGGCCGTAACAGCCAAAGGAAAAAATGCATCCCCGGCATCAGGTACGCCGCCGCGCCCGTCCAGCCCTTCTTGATCAGAAGATTGTAGATGTCCTCGACGCCGTAGCCAAATAGCGTCTTGAAAAAATCGATGGACCCGAGAACGTGGTTCACGTTCACCAGCCGGACCGCCCATGGCCGCCCTTGGCTCTCGATTACCGTCTTGAGTGCCGTGGCGGCGCTCTTGTGGCCGCCGCCGGCCTCAACGTAGAAAAGATCGATTCTCGTCAAGCGCGGTCCAAGTGCTCTATTGTAGCGGTTGCGCGGAGCGCACAGAATCAGGCGTCGCTCAACGCCATTCGCCGCAGTTGCGGAGGCCGAAATACCTTCACGCTCCCGCGCCCCAGGCACACCAGCCCTTGCCGCTCCATTTCGTTCAATGCCGTGGAGGCGGTCTCGCGCGTGGCTCCCACCAGTTGTGCCAGTTCGCTCTGGGTAAGCGTCACCACCGCTGGCTCTTTCGCCGAACTTGGGAAGACGTCGGCCAGATCAGCCAACAGCAACATGAGCCGCTGTTTCACGCGATAGAACGAGATCAGTTGGATCCGGCGCTCCACTTCGTCGATGCGCTGCTCCAATTGCCGCGTCACCCACGTCCACAACTCCGGACTCCGGCTGGAACGGTCTAGAAACTCACGAGCGGGAATTTCGTAGAGCTGACATTCCGACAATGCGTCGGCGGTGGCTTCCCGGTAAACATCGCCGCGCAAAACGCGGTCCCCCAGCAAGTCATCCGGGCGCACTACCCGCATTACGACTTCGCGCCCGTCTTCAAGGACGCAAGTGAGCCGGACAAGTCCGGTCTCAACTAGGAATAGCGACGATGCAAGATCGCCTTGGTGAAAGAGGACGTCGCCTCGCTGCAGCTTTTTTGGTGAACACCAACCGCTGATTTGCGCCAAACCTGGCGCGATGAGCTGAATCGCAGTTGCGGCCAATTAAAGAACCTCCGGCAGGTGGAGTTAGTGTACCACCTATTCCGCGGGGCTTCGCAACTTCCTCGCGAATTCAGAAGCGGTTTCGAAACTCTCCCCCAGATCTTCCGCCAATCCGTCGCGAACCCGCTGCAACTCCGCGATGTAGGCGTCAATCGCCGGAGCGATTGCCTCCCGGTTGGTGGCAAGAATGTCGCACCAAAGTCCTTCGTACCCGCTCATCGCAAGGCGCGTCATATCCACAATGCCTGACCCCGCGCCGATCCGCGCACGCTCCGCCCCAAGGCGCTTCTCCACCGTCAGCGCCAACGCCGTCGAAGCCAGTTGGCCCAGGTGCGACGTAAATGCCACCAGACGATCATGTTCCTCAGGGGCGATCTCTACTACCCGGGCGCCCAACGCCATCAGCCATTCGCGAAACTCCGCCACTCCGCCCAACGCCTTGTCCGATTCCCTGCAAAACGTGAGGAAATAGGTTTTGCCGTCGAACAGATTCGGATCCCCGGCGCCACTTCCCCGCGTCTCCTTGCCCGCCATCGGATGCCCGCCCACAAAAACTCCGCGACTCATCCGCCGCCCGGACTCCATGATTTTCGCCTTCGTGCTCCCGGCATCGGTAACCAATGTTCCCGCCTCCAGATAAGGATCCAACTGTCCCGGCGCTTCCATGATCTTCGAAATCGAACTGGAAAGGTACACGAAGTCCGCCCGCCGCCCGGCTTCCTCCAGGCTCACCGCTTCCTCAATCACTCCACCCTGAACCGCTTCGGCCGCATACTCCGGCCGGCTCACGCCCAGTATCTTGCCGCGGAACCCGGCCCGCTCGCGAAGCCCCTTTGCGAACGATCCCCCGATTAGCCCCACGCCGACAATGGCTACCGTCTCGATCATCGCCAAGCCGTCAAACCGTTCGCCCCAGCGCAGGCGCGATCTTTCGTAACTGCGCCGCCAGTTCCCGGAATTGTGCCGGACTCAGCGCGTGTCCGCCATCGGAGCGCGCATGCTCCGGATCCGGATGCAGTTCCAACACCAGCCCATGCGCACCAGCCGCCGCCGCTGCCAGCGCCATCGGAATCGCCTTGTCGCGGCGCCCTGTCCCGCGGCACGGATCGGCCAGCACAGGGAGATGGGACCATTTCCGAATCGTCGGTATCGAACCGATATCCATCGTGTGCGCCGTGTGGCTCTCGAAAGTACGAATGCCGCTCTCGCACAGCATCACATCGTAGTTTCCAGCGGTGAGAATGTACTCCGCGGAAAGCAACAACTCCTCAACCGTTGAGGCCACACCCCGCTTCAGCAACACCGGTTTTCCCAATGCACGGACGGCCCCCAGCAACCGGAAGTTCTGCATGTTCCGCCCGCCCACCTGCACAATATCCGCGTAGGACGCGATCAACGCCGCCTGCGCAGGATCGGCCGCCTCCGCCAGCACCGCCAACCCATGCGCATCGGCCGCCTTTCGTAACAGCACCAGCGCCGGTTCCGCGCATTCGGAATCCTGAAGCCCTTTCCCCAACGGGCCCGGACGAAGCGGATCGCAGCAGCCGCGAAGAATCTTGCCGCCGGCCTCGGCAACGGTTTCAGCGACACGGTGAATCTGATCGGAACTCTCGATTACCGATGGCCCGCCCAGCAGCACAATCCTGTCGCCGCCGATCTCAACGCCGCCCACCGTCACACGCGTCCCGCCGGGACGAAAATGCCTGTGCGCCAGCTTGTACGCCGATTCGATCCGGTGACAAACCTTCACCCCCGGAAGGGCTTCCAGATCGGCCGGATCCACCCGCTCTTCAGCGCCTACGCCGCCGATCACGGTGTGCGTCTGCCCGGTGGAACGGTGCACCGTGAAATCCAAATCCATCATCCGGTCAATGATGTTCTGGACCTGCTCCTCGGTAGCGCCCTCCTCCATGACCACAATCATGCCGGTCCTCCGCCGCCCGCCATCCGGTCGCGCTGCAAGGTCCGCATCTCGTCAATGATCCGCTCGTAGATCCGCCGCACCGATGCCGACGGCAGCGGTCCCTCATTCGATCCGGTGACGTTGGCGTACACCAGTTCCTCGCGTTTGGGCTCATAAACGCGCATCGCCACCTGCTGTTTTACCTCGCCCACTACCTCGACGATTCGCGCGCGTTCGTTCAGTAGCGCGACAATCTGCCGGTCCACTACGTCTATCTGTTGCCGGCACCCATCAAGCGCCGCTTCCGCTTCCTCAACGGTTGTGATTTTTCGCCGTTCCTGCAACGGGTATCTCCAATGGCGATTTCAACTCGCGTGTGAATTCTTCCAGACGCTGCTCCAGGTCCGGAGCGCCGCCGTGCTTCTCGATCATACGGACAAACGCGCTACCCACCACCACAGCATCCGCTAATTCTCCCACTTGCGCCGCCTGCGCGGGAGTCGATATCCCGAACCCCACCGCCAACGGCAGCGCCGTCACCTTCCGCATCGCGTCCACCAGCGCGCCGGCGCTCGATGAAAGCGTATCGCGTTCCCCGGTTACCCCGGTCCGCGACACCAGATACACGAATCCCGACGAGTACTCCGCAATCAGCGCCAAACGCCTCGCCGGCGACGTCGGCGCTGCCAGAAATACCGTATCGAGGCCCACTTGGCGAAGCTTCGCCACCGGCTCGGCGGCTTCTTCCACGCTCAGGTCCGTGATCAGACATCCGTCGATGCCGGCATCGCGAGCCTCCGCCGCCAACCGGTCGAAACCATATCGCAGCAGCGGATTCAAATAACTGAACAACAGCAGCGGGATCTCCGAACTGTTCCGGATCTGCCGTGCCATCTCGAGCACAGTTCCAACCTTGGTTCCCGCCGCCAGCGCGCGCTCGCTGGCCAACTGGATTACCGGACCGTCTGCCACCGGGTCTGAAAACGGCACGCCGAGTTCAATCACATCCGCGCCGCCGCGTTCAAGTGCGGCCACCAGCGCCGGCGTGCGTTCCGGCGTCGGGTCGCCAGCGGTAATATAGGCGATCAATCCCCGGCGCCCTTCGCGGCGCAATAAGTCAAAACGTTCAGTGATGCGGCTCATCGCTCGGTTCCTTCAGGCCGCCGGATTATCCAACTCTGGAAAATTCTCACGGTAGATGTCGATGTCCTTATCCCCGCGCCCGGACAAGTTCACCACGTACACGGCTCCAGGCTCGGAAGGCGCGCGGCGAATCGCTTCCGCCACCGCATGCGCCGATTCAAGCGCCGGGATGATGCCCTC
>JBGSME010000397.1:0-3438 GCA_041740335.1 Bryobacteraceae bacterium
CGGCGCGGCCGGTGCAGCGGCAGCCGCTGTTCCCGTAGGAGAATAGCCGCCGTAGCTACGCTGCGATGAAGTGACGTAGCCGTTGTTCGAGTTGTAGCCGTATTGCGGGCCGCCGCCGTAACCGGCGCTGCGCGGCGCCGCCATTACCGGCCTGTAGATCGCAGTGTAAACACTGCCAGGCGTGTAGAAGCAGTAGCCCCAGAATCCATTGCAGATCACGCCCCGTGCCGGGATATAGGTGAACATCCCGAAGTATGGGTTCCAGCGCCAACCCGCAGCCGACCGGTATGTACCGGAATCGAGCATCGACTTCGCGGCCGACACGTTCGCCATGGCGAGGTAGGTGGCCCGCCGCTGCGACCAACGCAGCAGCGCGTCGCTGGTTTCATCCGTATCGAACTTGCGCGAACTCTCGGCCTTAGCCAACGAAATCACGCGGCCGCGCTTCATCGACGCGACGCGCTCATCGCCAATGATCACCTGCGCCTTGCCATCGAACACCAGCAGTTCCGGGGTGTCGCCGGCGTTGACGCGATAAACGCCGGTCCGCTCGGGGACGATCAGCGCATTGGCGCACTTCAACGTGACTCTGTTTTCCTTGAGCAGATCCTCCACGCTCAACACCGCCTGCCCGCGCAGCAGTTCGACGCGCGTGTCTTCGATCTTGCTCGAAATCATGCGGATCGCGGAATCTTCTCCGAGACGCAGCACCACGCCGGGCGAGAGGAGAATTTCGGCGCGGCCGAGGGTCGTTGCCAGTTCCTGGCCGTTCTTCACTTCGTGCGCCTGCGTGAACATCTTCTCGCTCGACACCTGGTCGATCGCCTGGCCATCGAGGGTCACCGAGCCCTCCACGTAGTGCACCATGCCGGCACGGGCGCTCACCACTTCCTGTCCATAAACAGCAGTGGAAGCGGCGGCCAAGGTCAAAGTGAGTATAGAGAATTTCATCGGCGTATTCCTTCCGGCCCGTGAACGGGAGCGAGCCCTTGCTCAATCGTGGCTGTCTTTTCGACGGGAGTCAAGCCAGGCCGGTTTCAAGAAAGCGGCATGCTAGAGTTTGAATCATGCGCCATTGTCTCCTGGCCGCAATGCTCGTGGGCGTTGTCCCGATCCCGGCACAGAAAATCCCGGTGTCGGAGCACATACTGGACAACGGGATGAAGGTCCTCATCCACGAGGACCACGACATCCCAAACGTGGCTCTCTACTTTTTCTTCCGTATCGGTTCGCGGAACGAGCGCTCCGGGGCAACCGGGATGTCCCATTTCTTCGAACACATGATGTTCAACGGCGCCAAGAAGTACGGGCCCAAACAGTTCGACATCGTGATGGAGCGAAACGGCGGCAACAACAACGCCTACACCAGCCACGACATCACGGTTTACACGGACTGGTTCCCTACCCCGGCGCTCGAAGTGATGATGGAGATGGAGGCCGACCGGATCCGGGACCTGGCGATCGATCCCAAGATGGTCGAAAGCGAGCGCGGCGTGGTCTATTCGGAACGCCGCACCTCGGTGGACAACGACAACGGCGGCCTGCTCGTCGAGCACCTGTGGGCCACCTCGTTTATGGCCCACCCTTACCACTGGCCGGTGATCGGCTGGGCGTCCGACATCGAAGCCTGGACCATCGGCGATTTACGCGCCCATCACCGCATGGGCTACGCGCCGAACAACTGCGTCGTCGTGATTGCCGGTGACGTGGGCCAGGCAGATGCGCTGCGGCTTGCACGAAAGTACCTCGAACCGATCCCGCGCCAGGATCCGCCGCCGCCGATCCACACCAAGGAACCCGCCCAGCGGGGCGAACGCCGGGTGATCGTGCGCAAGGAGACAGAAGCACCGCTACTCGCCTACGCGTGGCACGTTCCGGAAACGAGCCACCCCGACGCGCGTGCGCTCGAGATGGTGGCGCGTCTGCTGAGCAAGGGCCGTAGTTCCCGGCTGTATCAGGCGCTGATAAACCGGCAGCCCATCGCGATCGAAGTGGATGCCTCGGCTGAGGACAACGTGGATCCCACGATCTTCTCGGTGATGGCCCGGCTGCAGCCGGGAGTGGCGGTGGCCGAAGCCGAGGCGGCAATCGATGCCGAGATCGCCCGCCTTGGCCGGGAGGATGCCGGGAGCGCGGAGATGGAGAAGGTCCGCAATCAGGTACTATCGGAACTCTACCGGGGAATCCGGACGATCGCCGGGAAGGCCAACCTGATTGGCCGCGCCGAAATCTATCTCGGCTCTTATCAAAAACTAGAGACTTACGCCGCCGACTTAGCCCGAGTAACTCCGGCCGATATCAGGCGGGTGGTGCAAACTTATCTTACTCGCGACAACCGGACGGCCGCGGAGTTGATCGCCCCCGACACCGGCGAGGGAGCCAAGCCTTGATCCGCATTTCTGTGTTTTTTGCGCTGTGGCTCTCCGCGCTCAGCGCGCAGGTGAAACTTCCGCCTCACACGCGGCGCGTGCTGCCAAACGAACTCACGGTGACGCTCGTCCCGAACACGGAACTTCCGCTGATCACGCTCCATGCCGTCGTCCGTGGCGGCGCCGAAGCGGATCCGCCAGACAAAGCCGGCCTCAATCACGTTACCGCCGAACTGCTACGGAGGGGCACGGCCGCCCCTGCGCCGCTTTCCGCCACGGCGTTCGCCGAAGCACTCGATTTTCTGGGAGCGGAATTCAAGTCAAAGGTCGACTCTCAATCGACAAACATCGTGATGGAGTTTTTGTCGAAGGACACCGGCCGGGCGCTGGACCTTTTCGCGGCGGCTCTGATCCGCCCGACATTTGACCCCGCCGAGACGGCCAAAGCCATCGAGCAGCAAACCGCCGAGGCGCGGGCAGCCAAAGACGAACTCCGTCTTCTCGCGCAGCTTTACTTCCGGCCATTCTATTTCGGCGCCGGGCATCCGTACGGGCATCCGCTAACCGGCGACGAAGTTTCCCTGAAAGCGATCACGCGCGACGCGATCGTTGCCGCGCACCGCAGCCTTTACACCGCCCGCAACATCCACGTGGTGGCGGCGGGTGACTTCGCTCCGGCTGCCCTCACCGCGCAGTTGGAAAAAGCATTCGCCTCCATGCCTGCCGGAAAACGCTACGAATGGCGATCCGCCAAGCCGGCGAATCACACCGAAGCCCGGCTGCTTCTGATCGACAAGCCGGATGCTACGCAAACCTACTTCACAATCGCCGTCCCCGGAATCGACCGCACACACCCGGACCGCACGGTGCTCGACATCGTGAATACACTCTTCGGCGGCCGCTTCACATCGTTGCTGAACGACGAACTGCGCGTCAATTCCGGGCTCACTTACGGCGCCGGATCGCGCGTCCAGACCGACCGGCTGCCGGGAGCGATTGTCATTTCGTCGTTCACGAAGAACGATTCGACGGTACCGGCGATCGACCTTGCCATTGAAGTGCTCCGGCG
>JBGSME010000398.1:0-1646 GCA_041740335.1 Bryobacteraceae bacterium
TGCGTGAACTCAAGGCGCTCTGCGAGGCACACGGAGCACAGGTGATGGGCGTTGCCGCGGTGATCTTCCAGCCCAATCGCGGCATCCCCGATTTTGGCGATATCCCTTTCTTCTACCTCGCCAAAGTGGACGCCACGTTCAAATCCGCCGACGACACTTTCACCGGATTCGCGCCCGGGATGATGCCAACCCGGATCTGGGTTTAACGCAATGCGCCTTGCCGCGATCCTGATTCTCGCGTCGGTGGCCGCCTTCCCGGAAAAGCCGGAGTTTGACGCCGGCGCGGCGCGAGTCGACATCACGCCGGAAGGCTCTGTATGGATGTCTGGCTATGCGTCTCGCACCAAGGCTTCCGAAGGTGTGTTGACGCCGATTCACGCCAAGGCGCTGGCACTCCGCGACAACAAAGGCTACCGCGTGGTGATCGTCACCACGGACCTGGTGGGCCTGCCCCGTACCATCACCGACGAAGTGTCGGCCCGCCTCGAAAAAGAGCATGGCCTGCGCCGCGCACAAGTCGTCTTCAACGCGTCCCACACCCATACCGGTCCGGTGGTTTGGCCCAATCTGACCACGATGTACTTCATTTCTGAGCAGGAGAAATCGGTTCTCCACGCCTACGCCCGTACCCTTACTGGCAAGCTGTTCAGCGTCGCCGCGGCCGCGCTCGGCGATCTCGAACCGGCCACCATTTCCTTCGGACAGGGTACCGCGGACTTCGCGATGAATCGCCGCCAAAAGGAAAAAGGACCGGTGGATCATAGCGTCCCGGTGTTCGATATCCGCACCGCCGCCGGCAAGCGCAAAGCGATTCTATTCGGCTACGCGTGTCACAACACAACCCTCACCGGCGAACACTATAAGATCAGCGGCGACTATGCCGGCTACGCGCAAACCGCAATCGAGGCGAAGTATCCCGGCGCCATCGCGCTGTTTCTCATGCTTTCCGGCGCCGATCAGAACCCCACTCCCCGCGGCGCTGTCGAGAACGCCACGGCCCATGGCGATGCCCTCGCTGCCGCCGTTGCCGCCGTTATCGGCAATCAGGCCAGGATGCTCGTTCTGCGGTCGCCGATGAAGTCCGCCTATCAGAACATCGATCTGGCTTTTGCCCCGCACACCCGTGACCAGTTCGAGGCGGAGGCGAACAACGAGAATCGATACATGGCGTCACGCGCCCGGGAGATGCTGGCCGCCTACGATGCCGGACACCCGGTTCGTACCACGCTCTATCCGGTCCAGGCGATTCGATTCGCGCCTGATGTCACCCTCATCGCCCTGGGCGGCGAAGTGGTGGTGGATTACGCCCGCCGCTTCAAAGACACGTTTTCCGATCGCCTCGTCGTGGCCGGCTATTCGAACGACGTGATGTGCTACATCCCTTCCCTGCGCATATTGCGCGAAGGCGGCTACGAAGGCGACACCAGCATGATCTACTACGGCCAACCCGGCAAGTTCACCGAAGACGTGGAGTCCGACATCTTCGATTCGGTCCGCAAGATACTTAAGCGCGTAGGAGGAAAGTAGCATGAAGCGGACTGCTGTCGAGTGGTTCGTCCTCGGGCTCCGTGAGCGCGGCGTCGAATGGATCTCCACCTTGTGCGGGCACGGGCTGGACCCGCTCTTCCACGCCGCGGTCTCGCACG
>JBGSME010000399.1:0-5191 GCA_041740335.1 Bryobacteraceae bacterium
GCGCCTACACCGGCGCCGTCCCCAACGCTTTCAACCAGGGCTTTTCCATCAACGGGTCGTTCGCCTCGCCTAACGGCGGCTTCACGCCAGCGTTCCTGTTCCGCGACGGCATGCCCGCCATCGCGCGCGCCCAGCAGGACGACGCCTTCGGTGCCGTCCCCGTCGGAGGCCGCGTCACCACTTCCCCGGACTTCGTCCAGCAGGACCACGTCAGCGGCTATGCCCAGCAATGGAACTTCACCATTCAGCAGGAGCTCCCGAAGAATGTCTTGTTTGAAGCCGCCTACCTCGCCAATGTCGGCCACAAACTCAGCGGACCTTCCGTCAACCGTAACCAGATTCCGCTCGTCAACGGCCGCGGCCCAGCCTCCCAGAGCCAGACCCTCCGGCCATTCCCGCAGTTCAACGCCGTCAACCACGTCAGCCCTCCTTGGGGTAACTCCACCTATCACTCCATGAACATCAAACTGGAGAAACGTTACTCGAGCGGGCTCAGCTTCCTGAGTAACTATACCTGGGCCAAGTTCATCGACGACGTCGAAAGCGGCAGCGAACTTGGTGGCGCAACCAACAATGGTTATACCCACCTCGAAGCCCGCAGCCTCGACAAGGGCCTTTCCGGCAGCGACATCCGCCACCGCATCGCCCTCAGCTCGCTATACGACCTCCCCATCGGAAGAGGCCGCAACATCCCCATCGATAACGCCGTGCTCAATCACGTAATCGGCGGCTGGACCGTCGGCGGCATCCTCGAAGCTCGCTCCGGCGCGCCCTATGGCGTGGTCGAGCAGACCAATCGACTCAATACCTTCTCCGCCGCCCAACGCCCCAACCTCGTTCGCGACCCCAACCTCGACCCCGGCCGCTCCCGTGGCGACAAGGTCACCATGTACTTCGATACCGCCGCCTTTGAAGCCCCCGGCACCGGCATCCTCGGCACCGCCGGCAAAACCAATGGTCTCGGACCCGGCTTCTTCGGCCTCGACCTCTCCGTCCAGAAGCTCTTCCAGCTCACCGAACGCTTCGGCCTCACCTTCCGCACCGACATCGTCAACGCACCCAACGTCCCTGCCTTCGCTCTGCCCAACCAGAATCGTGGCAACGGAGCCTTCGGACGCATCGGCAATATCGCAACCGGAACCACCGCCCGCGAAATCCAGCTCAGCCTCCGCCTGGCCTGGTAGGGGCTGGGCTGTCCCTGCAAGGGGACTGTCCCTCGCCACCCACAGTCATTCACAAATTCCGAAAATATCGCAAGCGGCTCATTCCACACGGCTTCCCCGATCCGGGTTCACGAGCCCTTCCCCGCCCTCTGCGATACTCGTGCCGATGGAACGCCGCCGGCACGATCATCATCCACACAGCTCGCCAATTGCACGAGCGAACCCAGTCATCTCGTTGAAAATAAGTCACCTACCTGAAAATTGAAGCCAATATCAAAGCCAATGGCACAGATCCCGAGTTAAGGTGTATACTGGGAACATCGGCCAGTTCTCCGGTCGAGCTTCAATTCAGGGGTCGATCAATATGTGTTTGTCCGCGAAGACACTTCTCGCGATTTTGGTAAGCGCTTTCGTTCTCAGCGCCCAGACACGCATCACCGGTACCGTCACCGATGATTCCGGCGCCGTTGTCGTCGGCGCAACTATCACCGCCCGCAACGTCGAAACCGGCATCGCTTCCACTGCCGAATCGACCGCCACCGGCGTATACACGATTTCATTCCTCAACCCCGGGCACTACGAAGTCCTCTGCGAAATGTCCGGCTTTAAGAAGTTCGCACGCTCCGGCCTCGTGCTCGAAACCGGTACCGCCAGCACCATCGATATCAAGCTCCAACTCGGCCAACTCTCCGAAACCGTCAGCGTCGAAGCCTCCGCTCCGCTGCTCGAGTCCGAATCGAGTTCGGTCGGCCAGTTGATCGAAAACAAGTTCATCCTCAATATGCCTATCCAGACCCGGCGCAGCGCGTCGCTGGTCCGACTCATGGGCAACATCAGCTATCGCAGTGAAGACGGCGGCGAGGCTGTCCCCAAGTTCTCCATGGCCGGCGGACGCAGCCAAAACCAAATGTGGGCCCTCGACGGCGGCGTCACTCAAAACATGGCCATCGGCGTCGCGCAACTTTCCTTGAACCCGCCCAATGAAGCCCTCCAGGAGTTCAAGGCGATCTCGAATAACTATTCCGCCGAACTCGGACGCACCGGCGGCGGCTACATCACCATGACCACCAAGAGCGGCACCAACCAATTCCATGGGTCTGCCTATGAGTGGTTGCGTAACGACAAGCTCAACGCCCGTACCTTTTTCGCGCCGACGAAAGCTCCGCTCCGCTACAACATCTTCGGCGCATCCATCGGCGGCCCGGTCATCAAGAACAAAACTTTCTTCTTTTACAATTTCGAAGGCGGCCGCCGCCGCACCGGCGTCACCGTCAATCGCAACGTTCCTAACCCCGGCGAAGCCCAGGGCGACTTCTCCCGCCGCACTAACTTCTCCCTGCTGGACCCTGCCACTCGCGTCGGCACCGGCGCCGCGCAGCCGTTCCCAGGCAACATCATCCCGCAGAGCCGCATCGATCCTCTCGGCCGCGCCATCGCCGCCCTTTACGACGCTCCTAACGTTTCCACCGCTAACTTCACGCGTGCCGCCGCCAATAACTTCCTTGCCAATGGCAGCGATCAGCTCACACAGAACTACCACACCGTCCGCATCGATCACGAGATCTCCGCGAAGGATCGTATCTACGGCCGCCTCGCCTACGTTACTTCGCCCGAGTATGTCGCCGCGGTCTTCGCCAACGCCGCCGCCGACGATCGCGCCGGTCCCCGCTCCAATCGCCACGGCAACCTCCTCGCGAGCTGGCAGCGCTCCATCAAGCCCACCGTCATCAATGAGTTCAAATACATGTACGGCAACCGCATGCACATCAATCGCGGCGCCGGCACCGGCTCCGGACTCAATCAGCAGCTCGGTATCGGCGGCGTCAATCCCGACGCCTTTGCCCGCGTCAATGTCACCGGCTACACCAGCCTCGGCCAGGGTACTCATGAGCGCATCCAGCAGCCGATTCTCACCCAACAGTTCACCGACAACCTGATCATCGCCCGCGGCAATCACTCCATCAAAACCGGCTTCGAGTTCCGCTACTCGCGGAATAAGGACGATTTCAACGGATCCACCGGCGGTGTCTTCGGCTTCGGCAACCGCGCCACTGGCGACGGGCTCGCCGAACTCCTCCTCGGGTGGACCACCAGCGCCGCCCTCGTCGATACCGACATCCTCGACACTCGCACCGATTACTACGGCGCTTACATCCAGGACGACTGGAAAGTTACTTCGCGGCTTACCCTCAACATCGGCGTCCGTTGGGAAATGGACACACCCCGCTGGGAGCGTAACAATCGCCAGAGCGGCTTCGACAACTCTAAGATCAATCCTGTCTCCGGCACGCCCGGCGTGATCACCTTCGCCGGCGTCGACGGTGTAAGCAAGTACGCCCATCAGTTCGACAAGAATAACTTCGGCCCGCGCTTCGGCTTCGCCTTCCGCGCCAATAATAAGCTCGTAATTCGCGGCGGCTACGGCATCTCCTACAACGGCACCTACCAGGGAGCCGTCCCCAACTCGTTCAACCAGGGCTTCTCGATCAACGGATCGTTCTCCTCGCCCAACGGCGGCTTCGCTCCCGCCTTCATGCTTCGCGATGGCATGCCCGCTATCGCCCGCGCGGAACGGGATTCCTCCTTCGGCGCAGTTGCCGTCGGCCGGCCCGTCACCACCTCCCCGGACTTCCTCCAGCAGAATCAGGTCAGCGGCTACGCCCAGCAGTGGAACTTCACCATCCAACAGGAACTCCCGTCGAGCGTCCTGCTCGAAGCCGCCTACATCGCCAACGTCGGCCACAAGCTCGGTGGACCCGGCGTCAACGTCAATCAGATTCCGCTGGTCAACGGACGCGGCCCGGCCGCGCAAAGCCAGACTCTGCGCCCCTACCCGCAATTCAACAGCGTTTCGCAAGTGAGCCCGCCGTGGGGCAACTCCACCTATCACTCGAGCAACATCAAGCTTGAAAAGCGTTACTCGCGCGGCCTGAGCTTCCTCGGCAACTACACCTGGGCCAAGTACATCGACGACGTCGAGAGCGGCAGCGAACTCGGCGGCGCCACCAACAACGGCTATACCCACATCGAAGCCCGCCGCCTCAACAAAGGCCTCTCCGGTAGCGACGTCCGTCACCGGATCGCCTTCAGTTCGCTCTACGACCTCCCCATCGGCAAGGGACGCAATATCGCCATCGACAACGCCGTGCTCAACCACGTCATCGGCGGCTGGACCATCGGCGGCATTCTCGAGGCTCGCTCCGGCGCGCCCTACGGCGTCGTCGAACAGACCAATCGCCTCAACACGTTTTCCGACGCCCAACGCCCCAACCTCATCCGCGATCCGAATCTCGATCCCGGCCGGTCCCGCGCCGACAAGGTCGCCATGTACTTCGATACCTCGGCGTTCCAATCGCCCGGCACCGGCATCCTCGGTACGGCCGGTAAAACCAACGGCCTCGGACCGGGCTTCTTCGGCTTCGATGCTTCCATCCAAAAGCTGTTCCAACTCAACGAACGCTTCGGCTTGACCTTCCGTACCGATATCGTCAACGCTCCCAATGTTCCCGCCTTCGGCGCTCCGAATCAGAACAACGGCAATGGAGCCTTCGGCCGCATCGGTGCAATCGCCACCGGCTCCACCGCGCGCGAGATCCAACTCAGCCTGCGTCTCGCTTGGTAAACTGGCTCTGTGTGGAAACGACGGCGGCGGCAGATCCTTCCCGGGCTTCTGCTAGCCGCCGTTTCCTTTTCTCAGGACGCCTCCTACCGCGTCGCTCCGCGCTTTGAAAAGTCGCTGCCCATCGACGGTGTCCTTTCGAAGATCGATGCTCGTAACGATTCCTGGGTGGGCGAGCAGGACTATGAGTCCATTCACGAAGAGCTCGAAGCCGCTGCTCAGCGGTTCAAGAAGGGAGAGGCATCCTTCCCTGCCCTCGATGCTCTCGCCCGGCGATTCCGCTCCGTCTCGGTCGTCCAACTGAAAGTGGTCTCCTCCGGCCGCGCCTCGGCATCCGATTCCGATGCGGCCATCGGCATTCGCGTCGAAGTCGCCGGCCTCGCCGCCGATGGCTCGCGCCTCTCGCTGC
>JBGSME010000400.1:0-6889 GCA_041740335.1 Bryobacteraceae bacterium
CGGGAGAGGAACAATATCGTTGGCCTGACCGAACCGCGCGGTTCGCCGGTGGCAGCGGGAACTCGGGCGATGTTCGGAATGACGACGGAGGGGAACCGGACGCCCCAGCCGAGTGACTCTTCCTGTTCGAGCGAAGTTGTGAACTGGACCACAGCGGCACGTTCGAGGATCCGCTGCTCCAGCACGGTCATCGAAAGGCGTTTCAGCAGCGGACGCTGGCGCCGTCCCCATCGATTGAGCGTGCCGAGCGGGCGCACCACGTAGGGAACGCGCCGCCGCTGCGCCACCAGCGCCGCCATAACTGGAGGGAACGAGAAGAGAGCGTGGACGTGGACGACGTCGAAGGTATGCACCGACCGCCAGAGCCAGGCCGCCATCGCGTCGGAAGCGGTATAGAAGCGGGTCCGCCGCGGGAAGACGTGAAAGGTGACTCCGTCGCGGCGCTGGGGCCCAGAAGAAGCGGGGGCCGAGCGGCCGGGGCCATGATCGTCGGTGGTGGCGACGTGTACATCGATGCCCGCGCCAGCAAGGGCGTGGACTGTCGAGAACAGGACCTCGGTGGGGCCGCCCCGTAACGGGCTGATCGACGGGATTACGTGCAGCACTCTCACGCGAACTCCTGGAGGGCGGCAGTGAGCCGTTGTTGAAAGTGCTTTTCGGTGAAGCGCTCTTCGTAGCGCCGGCGGGAACTGGTGCTCCAAACGGGCCATTGGCCCGTGTAATCGAGGAGGCGGATGACGGCGCCGGCGAGAGCGTTGAGATCGCCGGGATCGACGGCGAGACCGCATTCGGGCGGGTTGACCACTTCTCTGCCGGCATCGAGGGTGCTGGTTAGGCACGGCCTTCCAAGCCGCATGGCCTCGAGGTACGCCAACCCGAATCCTTCCCCGCGGCTCGGCAGAAGCAGCGCTCGCGATCGTGCCAGCAAGTCTTGCTTGGCGGCCTCTGGGATAGCGCCGAGAAAGCGAACCGACGAAGTGAGGCCGAGGGCACGGACGCGGCCTTCGAGGCCTTCGCGGTAGTCTCCCGGACCAGCGATCCACAGTTGAGCACCAGGCACTGCGTCTTGTACCGCGGGCCAGGCGGCGATCACCTCATCATGCCCCTTGTAGCGCTCGTTGCTCGACATGCGCCCGACCATCACCGCGAGAGGACTATCGGGAAGAGAGCCACCGGAAGAAGCGGATATGGGCTCGCCGAGACCTAGGTGAACAACCCGGTGCGGGACGGAGGCAAATTCGGAGTGCATCTCCGTAAAGCGAAGCCACGTGAATTCAGTATTCGAAAGAAACAAGCTGACCTTGCGGAGCATCGACATCGTGAGCCTGTCGTGGCGGCGCCACGCTTCCACTCCGTGAAGAAAGAGCACCACCGGTGCCTCCCCGTGGACCAGGAATGGAACCAGCTTGAGGAGTCCCAAATGCCAGACGAGCACGAGGCGCGTCCGTCCCCGGCTTCGCAATGAGTCGGCCACCGCGCCGAACTTGGCGCGGACCGAACTGGGCTTCCCGGCTGAGTAAATGAACATGCGCGCGGCGGGACCTCCCAAACGGCGCAGCACCTCGCCAGCAGCGCGGCCACTGGCTTCAACGCCTCCCAGGCAGTCGAGGGCCGGAAAGACGCCGAGGACCGGATACGGTTTTGAGGGAACGATCATGATGCTGTCACGGCTTCCCCCCACGGCACGCGGGAAATTGCGGAAGACTTTCTGACGCGTAGAATGGGCGCGAAGGCCAGTGTGGTGAGCGCGAGTTGTTGCAGCAGCCCGCCCAGGTATTGCGCCAGTTGGGACTCAATGGTCATCAACTGGGCAATCAGCGCAATACCGAGTGCGGTCCATAGAATGCCACCATTCGGCGATAGAAAAGTTCTCTCGTACAGTCCGAGTAGTATGCCGACTCCGAACATCACTCCGGCGGCGCCCGCGTACCCGAAGTTGATATAGCCCTCGGTCAGGTAGCCGACGGCGATCGAAACACGATCGAGGTCGCGAAGCGTGGAGAAGCCATAGTTGAGCTGGTAGAAATGATTGGCTTCGTTGACGCTCGGTTTGTCGGGCCAGAGAAAACGCGGTATGAGAGTGACTGCCAGGTACGAGTAGGTGCCTCCGTTTTGGAAGTCGACGAGCGACGGCGTCCGGTCTAATACGTTGGCGGCTTGCTCGAGCAGGGAAACGCGCATCAGAGCTCGTTGCTGCAGCCGGAGCACTCCATTCATGCCCGGTTCGTCGAGCGCGCTCTTCCAGTGAGTCCAAGAGGCATTGATCCAGTATTCGATTCGCTCAATGGGGCCGCCGCTGCCCCCTCCGTACCAATAGTTGACGCGAAAGTCGGTTTTGCCGGCCTGCAAGAACAAGATCGAGGCTACGGCGGCCAGAAGGACCGGAACCGGCAATTTTCGGCGCTCGACGAGGTATACGGCCATGTAGAGCATCGCTAGAACAGCCAAGGACCCAGCCCAGCCAGTGGCGATTCCGAGTACGGCCCGGCCGGCCAGAGCCGCCGCGACGATGCACCTGTCAAGACGCGCGGCGCGGCCAGCCATTTGTTCGCGTAGAAGAATCACCAAGGCGACGGATGGAACTGTCGAGGTGAGAACGAGGATGAGTTGACGTCCGGCCTCGCCGAGAGCGTAAGTAAGGTTTCCTGTGCCATTGAGCAACGTTCCGGCGATGACGAGGGCATACAGGTACTGCCTGGTTCGCGGGGTGATCTCGACGTCGCACCACGCGCGGCGCGAGCGGTATCGGGATATCAGCCGGCCACCTGCCCAGAAACAGATCACACCAAGCAGAGCCATGAGAACCACGCCGGAGACCGATTCTTCGGAAACGATCGTGACAAAGCGCGAGTCAACGCGACGGCTTCCCCAGAATAGGGGGAGCCCGAAGTAGACCCAGTGCATTAAAGCAACACCAGCGAACAATGGCACGACGGAACCCTGAGGATTGTTCTTCCAGTGGGCATAGGACAACGAAGGGAAGAGCAGGAGAAGAAATGCCGCGAAGACAGCTTGCTCCGACAGCGGATGCGCACTGGTGCTCCAGAGCACCAGCGTGGCTGTTGTTGAGAGTGCGGCGGCGATCCAATAACTGCTGATCACGGGCAGACCGCCTCCATCGCGTCCACGACACCCGAGACGGAAAGGTGTTCGGAGAATTCATCGACCTTCTTTTTTGCGCGAAGCCCCATCTCCCTCAGTTGTCCGGGCGATCTGGAAAGCTGGACCATCCACCGGGCTAGCGCATCGACGTCACCGGCCGGGAACACGTAACCGGTACTTCCGGGTTCGATAAGGTCCGGGGCGGCGCCGACCTGATCGTTGACGATACAGGGCTTGCCGGCGGTCATCGCTTCGTTGATCACCAGTCCCCAGGAGTCGTACTGAGGGCACAGGATGACAGCATCGGCGGCGGCATAAGCGGCGGCCATGTGGGTTTGGTTCAGGAAACCGGTCATCCCAACCGGAATGCGGTTTCGGGCGATGAATCGCTCGCACTCGGAACGTAAGGGGCCGTCACCGGCGATCAGGCCGGCGATGGAGGGATTCGCGGCGTGGGCGACCTTGAGAGCCTGCAGGAAGTCGAGCGGACGTTTCCGCGGAATCAGCTTCGATGGGAGAAGAAACACATTGGCGTCTTGATTCAGCGACCATTGCTCGCGGGCGGACTGCCGGAGTTCCTGCGACTCAGCGGCACCGCTGCGAAACAAGTGAGAGTCGCAAGTGTGGGGCACCAGGAAGATACGTTCGGGGCGGGCACCGTAGTACCGGAAATAACGCGCTGACAGCGAACCCGCGGCCAGACAGGCATGGAAGCGTGGTACAAACGAGCGGTAGGGCAGATACTTCAGCGCCCGGTACAAGCGCCCGTGGCATGCGCGCAGGGTGGAATCGCCGCGGATCATCAGAGGAGTGCCCGTAGACCAGCAAGCGCGGAAAGCTTGCCAAGCGGCCTTGAAGTGCCATCCAGACACCAGGACCGCGTCATACCGTCCCTGGCGAACGGCGTCGCGCACCGCCGGCGAATCGACACCGGCGAACGTCGACACGGAAGGGCAACTCGAGCGGTTCGGGAGAAAGCGGTGCGCGTAGCCGTCTAACAGCGGGACATCCCATTCAAACCCAACTCCAAAGCCCGCTTCTGCCTGATCAGCTGCCACGGCCCGGTGGCAATACAACACCTCAAGATCAATCTTGGGATGCGCGGCGAGTGCCCGGTACCAGTGCGCCTGGTATTGTACCGGGTGAGTGGCGACGATCGCTAGCCGGCGTGTCATGCGGCCTCCGGGAGAAGGCACCGAAGCCAACGGCGGCGGGCCTGCAAGGGTGAATAGTTTTCTTCCCAGCGCAAGCGCGCCTGCCGGGACAACTGCTCGTGAAACTGACGATCATCGAGCAGCCGGCTCAAAGCGGCTGCGAGGTGCGAAGGGTCGGTTTGCGGGCACACCAACCCCGCCACGCCGTCACCCACCACTTCGGGGAGAACACCGCTCCGAAGGCAGATGGTTGGCACGCTCACCGCCATGGCTTCGACGGCGCTTCGTCCGAACGACTCGTCGTGTTGACCGGGCAGGCTCGGTTGCACATGTACCCAGGCGCGTTTGAGAATGCTTTGGGAATCGCCACGCCATCCCCAGACAGAAACACGATCGTGCAACCGGGGATCCGACAGCGAGGCGGCTAACTCCGGTTCCGCGGCGGAATCGGCTCCCCCCACCAGATGAAGACTCGCGTCCGGGTACCGCTGGGCAACACTTGCGAAGGCTTCGATCAGCAGAAAGACACCCTTGCGGCGCTCTAGCCGGCCGAGAAAAACGATGTTTCTCGAGCCCTTCATGCGGATGGGGATCTCGGGCGATTCCAACTCGCCGGTACGCATCTGCACACAGCAGGAGGCGATCGAATGGCGGCGCTGTCGCAGGAACGGGTTGATGCGAAGAACGGCCTCCTTGCCTGTATCGGTATTGTGCAAATGCCCGGTGATTAGGAAATCGATGGCGCGCATGCGCAAAGACGGCCGATCGGTCAGATCGTGAAAATGATGAAAAACCGCTTGGCCGCGGAAGCGGAACACAATCATCGCGGCGAGCGCAAAAGCGGCGTAGCTGATTGATGGCAGGTAGATGGCGTCGCATCCCCGCGAGGCGCGAAGGATATCGCGATTCCCGCGCCAAAGGGCCAGCATCATCCGGGCAGCCTGCGAAGCCGATTGTGGGATGCCGATGCGCGGCCAGTCGGCCCGATCGCTGAATGTGTGGCACTCCAACCCACGCGCGCGAAGTTCGTCGACCACAGGCAAGCGGCGGTCAATGGCGGTATTGGTGATCACGAAGCGCGGTTCGATGTCCGGCCGAACCGCGTCGAAGCTCTCGATGACGGCTCGCTCCATTCCGTAGAGGGCGGCGGTATTGAACGGGACAAGGACGCGAAAAGGCGCCTGAGGCTTCATGAAACGAACCCTTCCGCGCAAACGTTGTCGAACACGCCGGCCAACCTCGCGGTCATATCCGATGCGGTGAACCCAATCCAAGCACGCGCTGGCGTTGAAGCTCCTTCGTGGGCTATTACGGCGGACAGCGAGGCGAACACGGCGTCACGGCAGATCGCAGAATCGCCGGCGAACGTCACGAGTTCGGCATGGCCGGCCCGCTCAAGCAACGGCACTACGTTGCTTTCCCGGTGGCACAGTGCGAGCACCGGGCGCCGGGCGGCAAGGTAGGCGAAGGCCTTCGACGGAGAGTAGTGTGGCTCGGTTGAACCAAGCAGGAGTAGTGCGTGCGAATCCATCAGCACTTGTAAGGAATCGAGGTACGGAATTCGTGCGCAATGTTCCTGGACGGAGGAAGACAATCCCATCTCCCGCGCGATGCGTGTGACCGGCCCCTCGCCCGTGGCCGCGGACGCATAGTTGGTGCCGGCGAAGTGAAGAGCGATCCGTGCGAACAGAGACGGCTGTTGTTGCAGGCCCGTCCGCAAAGCGGCAAGCAGCGCCCGCAGCGAAGCTTCCATGGGAGGTATGAACGCACCGGTGTAGGTGAGATGCAGACGGCCATCGGCGCGGTCGAAGATAGGGTTCGGTCTCGGATTGGAGCGTAAGTAATCGAAGTCGGCCGGTTCCACGCCGAAGGGGATCTCGGTGGACCCAAGCCGGTCTAACTCAGGATACTGAGCGAGGACACCGCGATTGGTGGCATCGGAAACGGCGACCAGATGGGCGGCGCGGCGGACCGCGACCGGCTCCAGCAACCGAGCCATCCAGTAGGCGGCGGCCCATTTCGGCGGCCGTTGATCGGGTCTCCGCTGCCAGTACACATCGGTGCGCCATGGGTCCTGATAGTCGATCACGTATGGGACGCCGAAGCGTTCCCATGCCATGCGGCCCAGGATCATTGGTACGGAGGGCGGCACAGAGATGAAGGTCAGGTCCACGCGCCCGGAACGGCATAGCTGCGCGAGGGCGCGCCAATGATGCCAGAGGCTGCGGAGTCCCATGTCCCCGCAACCGAGACGCCTGGCCAGGCCGGCTGGAACGGCGCCGGTACGTACGATTTCGAGCGACGCGGGAAGTAGCTTTTCGACGTCGAGGTCAAGCGCCGCTTCCCGATAATGATGCGCATGCGTGGTGAGAACGATGGGCCGCCAGCCGTATTGCGCCAAGTGCGAAGCGAAAGAGCGCACGCGGAGAGCGGACGGGCGGCAGCAAGGTGGAAAGTCCGGGCCGATCATGGCGACTGTCCTGATCCGCTTCATTTCGTCCAGACTCCGGAGACAGCGTCGAGCAGCGATTCCTTATCGCGCTCCCAATTCCATCGGCGGCTCGCCGCTTCCCAAGCCGCGCGCCGTGACCGGATTAACGCGCCGGGCTCCATTGCCCACCGGCGGAGACCCT
>JBGSME010000401.1:0-6408 GCA_041740335.1 Bryobacteraceae bacterium
GTCGGCGACGTCGGCCCGTTCGGTTGCGTCCAGCTTCTTCCAGTCGTCTTTGGGGTCTTTGTTCTTGTCGAGAACGTACTGGTCGCGCTTGTTGACCATGTGCAGCCGCTCCGGCGCTGACCATGACCGCCGGTCGTTCATCTTCTCGGTGCCGTGGAAAATATTGCCGATGTTCTCGGTGCGATATCCGTGGGCTTTGAAGTGGCCGGGCAAGGTGACGGCGTCCGGCACGCGATCACGGAACGAGGTGTCGAGATCGTAGACGCCGATGGTGTCCGGGCGCAGACCAGTTAGTAATGAAGCCCGTGAGGGACCGCACACGGCCTGCTGGCAGTAGGCGCGATCGAAGACCATCCCGCGGCGCGCGATGGCGTCGATGTTCGGCGTTCGCGCGTATTTGTCACCATAGCAGCCCAGCGCCGGGCGCAGATCGTCCACAGCGATGAAGAGGACGTTCCATCGCCTGTCGAGCGCTCCGGCGGCTGCCGCCAGCAGGCTGCGGCGAGTGAGCATCATAGTTCTCAGAAGTTGAATCGTAACGCGAGCTGAAGGTCGCGTGGTACGTTCCTTTGGACGAAGATGACGCCGAACTGGCTGGTGCCAAAGTTCGACTGCAAGCCGTTGCTGCCGGGTGCGGCAAACTGGGGCGTGTTGAACAAGTTGAAGAACTCCGCCCGGAACTGCAGGTTCTTCGATTCGGTGATGCCGAAGCTCTTGAACAGCGAGAGGTCAAAGTTCTGCGGACCGTCGGAGCGGACGTCGGGCAGAGTGCGCGGCGCGCTGCCGAAGCCGAACGGATCGGGAGCGAAGAATGCGCTCCGGTTGAAGTACTCGCCGAGCCGGTCCTGGACGCGCCCGCTCCTGGCGGCGCTTTGTCCGGTGTTGTTCGGGCGGCTGGCTCTGGATGTAGTGGGCACCGCATTGCCGATCACGATGGGCTGCCCGGAGGAGAAAATGGTGATGCCGTTCACCTGCCATCCTCCCAACAGATAGTCCACGGCGGCCGGCGCGCTGCCCAGGTATCGTTTTCCTTTTCCCACCGGCAGTTCCCAGACGTAGCTCACCACCAATCGGGAAGAAACATCTTCGGGCGAAATTGCACGGTCGAGCCGGCGATTATAGACGTCCTGGTAGCCGGGTGCGGCTTCAAGGAATCCGGTGCCCGATCCCGCCGTATCGGTGAGCAGCTTGGCGAAAGTGTACGACGCCAGCGCGCTGAACCCATGGCTGAAGCGTTTGTTCAGTTTGAGCTGCAGCGCGTGATAGGTGGACGATCCGAGCTGGCTCAGGTTCGCGGTGATGTCGCCGAATTGCGGGTAGGGCAATTGCGATTGCAGGCGCGTGATGGTGGCACGGCTCAGCGTGCCGGCGGAAACAAAGGGCTGGAATGGATTGGCCACCTGCGCCAACAGCGCCTGGCCTTGTGAGAGCAGATTCGAGGGCAGCCGATTGATCGACAGCGGCATCGGCAGGCGCGTGCCCTTACTTCCCGAATAGGCGATGTCGAACAACAGATCTGAACTCAGTTCCTGCTGTATGTTCAAGCTGAACTGCTGTACGTAGCCGACCGGTTCGTCGCGCAGGAGGGTGCCGAAGCTCTGGCCGAGGCTGCTGAGTAATCCGTCTGAACTGCCCAGCGGCCTGTTGAATCCGTCAGGAAACGGATTACGCAACTGTGCGGACGGAGTGCGGCCGCCGTCGAGCGATGCCACCACCGATGTGGATGAAGAGAAGCCCTGGCTCGATC
Source organism: Bryobacteraceae bacterium (assembly GCA_041740335.1). Taxonomy (GTDB): domain Bacteria; phylum Acidobacteriota; class Terriglobia; order Bryobacterales; family Bryobacteraceae; genus DSOI01. Next base: position 1,748 of record JBGSME010000401.1, read on the forward strand.
CGCTCTGATAGCGGGTTTGAATCGGCTGGTAAGTGATGCCATAGCCGCCGCGGATCACCGTGCGCGGGCGCAGTTGATAGGCGAAGCCGAAACGCGGGCCCCAGTTGTTCCAGTCAGTCGCCTGCTGGCGCTTCTCGCCATCTGCGCCAAGGAACTGCAGGCCGCCGGTGAGTCCTGGGATTCCGGCGGGCCCGGCGAGTGGCGAGGCGATGACCGGGTTGAAGTAGCTTAGCCGGTTATACCGTTCGTCGCGCGGCATTTCCACTTCCCAGCGGAGGCCAAGGTTGATCGTGAGCTTGTCGGTCACGCGGATATCATCCTGCAGATAGAAAGCCTGATAGAGCGACGTGGCGGCAAAGGACCCTACTTCGTTCAGAGCCCCGCTGGCGGGAAAGCCGAGCAGGAAGCTGGCGAACGAGTTGCCGCCGCCGCCGGTGAGCGCGTTCGGTCCGCGAGTGAATCCGGTATTGAAGTTGAACTGTCCGGCGGCGTTTCCGTTGTTGGTGGAGTTGCGCTGGTAGACGCGATAGTCGGCGCCGAACTTCAGGAAGTGGCGGCCCATGAACTTCGTGGCGTTGCCGCCTAGGGCGTGAACATCGCCGGCGTCGCGCGCAACCGTGGCGCGGCTCAATCCCAGAAATCCTACAGGGCGAATCTCAGGCAGCAGCTCCGCTTGGCGGGCAGCGTTGTAGGAAGCGGGCCAGCCGAACGAAGTAAGATCCGTACCGGTGCTGTAAGCCACGCGGAAGTTACGCTGTCGGGAATAACCGTAGCGGAGATTCAACGTGAAAGTGGGAGACAGAGTGAGCGTATCGTCGATTACGCCGTTGTAATTGTTCACTTCCTGATTCCAGGCTGGGGTGGCAATGTTACTGTAGTCATCGGGGAGGCGTCCGTCGTTCTGGCTCAGGGAGAACCTGCCGAACAGCCGGTGGGTGTCGCTGATTTGGAAGTCCACGCGAAAGTTGTACTGATCTTCGGTGTCGGAATTCGATGCGTTGCTGTTGAAGTTATTTGCGCCGCTGACGTTGGCCTGCGGATACAACGGAATCAGATTCACGGCAACCGGATCGAAGCGGCTGCGCGGGATGGTCCGGTTGGGAAACGGCGACCGCGTGAAGCTGTTCGCCGCCGCCCCTGTCAACGGATCGAAGATGGCATCGGTGAACGCGCCATTGCGCTCGGCGGCTGTGGGCGTTCGGCCCGAGGAAAACGCACCGCGGCGGTTACGGATGCCTTCGTAGTTGACGAAAAAGAATAGCTTGTTGCGGACGATGGGGCCGCCCACGCGCGCGCCAAACTGATTGTAAACGAAGTGGCCTTTGGGAGTGCCTGCCCTGTTGTTGAAAAAGTTGTTGGCGTCGAGCACCTTGTTGCGCATGAATTGAAACAAGCTGCCGTGGAGCTCATTGCTGCCGCCGCGGCTGGCAAACAGGATCAAGCCGCCTCCGGTGCGGCCGTACTGGGCATCGTACATGTTGGTGCGGACCCGGAACTCTTGCGTGGTGTCGATCGACGGTTGGAACGAGATCTGGTTCTGACAGCAAACCGACAGCGGCACACCGTCGATGAGCACGTCATTGTGCTGCGTCATGCCGCCATTGATCTGGACGTTCGAGGATGCCGCCTGAATCAGCGCGGAACGGCCGTCCGGGAGGCCCGCCCCGAAGCTATTCCCGGGGTTGACTCCGGTGGAGAGCGCCGCGAGGCTCAGGATGTTGCGGCCATTCAGCGGCAGATCGAGAATCTTTCGATTCTCGATCACCTGGCCGAGTGACGCGTCGGTGGCGTCGACCAATGGTGCTTGCGCGGAAACTTCAACGGACTCACTCACTGCCCCAACCGAGAGCACCGCGTCCACCTGCGCCCGCTGGCCCACCTGCAGGATGATGCCGCTCTGCACGAAGCGCCGGAATCCGGCGTGTTCCACCGTGACCTGGTAGGGGCCGGGATTGAGTTGCGGCACCAGATAGGTTCCCGAGGCGCCGGTTTGAAACTGCCGCGTCTCGCCTGTCTCGGTGTTGCGGATCGATACGCGGGCCTCGGCCACCGACGCGCCGGTCCCATCGGTGACGGACCCGGCAATCTCGCCGGTGCTTGACTGCGCGAACAGACCGGCAACCGAGCCGAGCAACAATAAGCACAAACTGAGCCTCATGGCTCCAGTGTGCCTGCGGGACGCCGGACAAAGGAAGGTGTGGAACGGTTGGCGGACGGTTCGCTCAACGGGTGTAACCGGTTCAAACCTAAAGCGGTTATCGCAGAGACCGGATGTCGATCCGGAGCACCTGGATGTCCTCCATATTCTCGGCGTGGATCACATACAAATACCCTTGATGCTCCAGCAACTGCGGGTAGTGGTAACCGGCGTATCCGGGCGACTTCCCCGAATAGCGGTACATCGTGGGGGCGTCGCGCAGAATCGCCATCGAGCGAAACACCAACCCATCGGCCGACACCGACAGCGTCATCGGATTTCGGGCGCCGCTCGGATTCGGGTTGGAAGCCATCGCATACGTCCCATTGCTGAGGCGGAGAACGTTGAATTTGGCGGCGGCGTCGGGAAAGTCCGTTCGGACCGGGGCGGTCCACGTCCTGGCCTGATCCCAACTGAACGATCGGTACAGGCGCCGCGAATTGCTGCCGTCGCGGAAGGCGGCAACGAGAGTACCGTCGCTCGCGGTCCACCAGTGCGGCTCGTCGAGGCGGGCGCCGTGCTCGGGCTCGGGCACGGCCACGTAGCTCCAACTGGTAACCGATTGATCGCCGCCGATCAACAGGGCGGCATTCATCCGGTGGTCCCGCCTCGACATCATCCACTGGCCCGAAGCAAGCAGCCGCGGAGGGAAGTTGTTAATACTGTCATCGGCGATAACCACCGGCGCGTCCCACCGCCGCTGCGCCTGATTCCAGCGGTAGCCGCGCAATTCCAGGCCCGGCCCGAACAGCGGCCGTACCGCTTCGTCATGTGCGGCAAGGGCGTATAGCTCGCCGTTGCGAACCCAGAAGCCGCGCGCGAAGTAGCGCATGTTCTGACTGTCTTCGCGCCCGGTGATCATTCCCGCGGCGGACCAATGGATTCCGTCGGCGCTGGTGGCGTAGCGAACGTGCTGCCCCGCTTGCAGGTCCCGCACGCGATTCGAGCTCCACATTGCCCAGAAGCGCCCGGCGAAATACGCGATGTAGGGATGCATGTTGAAGCCGGCATCGTTCTCCACGGCACGGAAAATGGTGTGGATCGTGCTCGCTACCCGCGGAAGTTTCGCGAAGTCCGGGTTCGAAACATCGAGATCCGGCGCGTCGAACATGTGCCGCGCGCGGCCTACCTCGATTCGCCGGAGAAAGCCATTCATCGCTTCCGCAAGCAGCGCCGGCTCCTGGAGCGGTAGCGGATGGGAGGCCCCGGCAATCCAGTGCAGGTCGATGTTTGGCCGGACCGGGATCTTTAACTGCGCCGCCGTAGGACGAGGCCGGCCGCGGTCGCCGTAGACTTCTAGTATCGGGATAGCGGTAGCGGCCAGAAACGCCGATCCATCCCACTGCCGCCAGATGCCTGCGAAAGCTTTTCGTTGCTCGGCCGTCCACCTGCCGGTGGCGCGTTCGCGGCCCGCCAGCCGCCGTGCTTCCTGCTCCGGTGTAAGCGTGTTCGAATCGCCCGCGCCAAACGCATCCGCCTGCGCCTGATGATTCGTCCACCCTTCAATCGATAGGATGCCGAGTGCCGCAGCCGGCCTGCGGCGCCCCACCTCCAGAGCCACCATGCCGCCGATGCTGTGCCCTCCCACGTAGAAACGGGTCAACTGTTCGGCGTCGGCTATTTCAAGAACATCCCGCGCGAACTGCTCGATCGATCCGGCCGCTGGAGGAGGCCAGCTCTGCCCGTGCCCGCGCAACTCAATCAGCACCAGCGTGACATCGGGATCGAGCCGCGCGATCACCTCGTCCCACTGCCGATTGTCGTTGAAACTTCCCGGTATTAGGATCAGAGGCGGTCCTGTGCCGCGGCGGACCTGATAGGAGATTACGCTTTCTCCGTTCCGGATCTGTTTCCGCGGCAGACCGGCTGTGCTCCCATGGCACAGGGTCAACAGGGTCGAGATCGCGAGTAACCGGAGTACCATCCTGCCAGTATCAGTCCAATCGGAACGGTTGTACAATCGATTCAAACCTGAAATAGTTTAATCCTGTGGGCCACGTCGACCAGCTTGCGAGTCCGGATCAGAAGAGGGAAGCTCTGCAAGCGGTCCTGCACAGCCGGACCTTTGATCGTAGCGATCAACTCAAAGCCTTTCTACGGTTCGTCTGCGAGGCCGAAATCGCTGGCCATTGCGAACATCTGCACGAATACCAGATCGGTGTGGATGTGCTGGGCCGCTCGCCGAACTATTCACCCGCCGAAGACGCGATCGTTCGCAATCGCGCCTATGCGCTTCGCCGGAAGCTGGAGGAATATTATTCGGGCGAGAATCCCGAGGCCGCGGTCCGTATCGAGATTCCCCGCGGCGGCTACGTGCCACGTTACGTGCATCGCGAAGCGCTGGCTGGGCTCATAGCGCCGGTTCCGGTTGCGGCACCCGCCGGTTCCAACCGCGATTGGCGGCCCTTCTTCTGGTTCCTCGCCGGCGCGGCCGCCGCTTCCCTGGTGTCCTGGCTGTGGATCG
>JBGSME010000402.1:0-2187 GCA_041740335.1 Bryobacteraceae bacterium
GATTCGACTTTCTGGAGTCCGCCCATGCGGCCTGGTTCGGCCGTTATAGCTGGGCCGACGAGTTCGAGCGGCGCATCGAGAACTTCCCGCTCCAGGAGGGCGGAGTTCAGGTGAACGTCAGCCAGTTCATGGTCTCCAACACCCGCACGCTCACGCCCTCTATCGTCAACGAAACCCGCTTTGGCTATAACCGGTTCGACAACGACCTCATCCTGCATCACGCCTACCGACGCGACGTTACCCAGGAACTCGGCATTCGCGGTCTGGTTTCGCCCGCGGAGAATGCCTGGGGAACGCCGGCGATTCAGCTCGGAAGCGGTCTCACCGGTTTCGGCGAGTCCGGCAACGGACCCTGGATCTATCGCAACCGCACCACGCAGTTCCTCAATAACACCAGCATCGTTCGCGGCAAACACAACATACGGTTCGGCGCCGAGGTGCGGCGCGATATCTACAACGCGCAAGGCAATACGGTGGCACGCGGCCGGTTTTACTTCAACGGTCTGCTCTCTACCAATCCGGCCCCAGGAGGCGCTCGCGCGGGCGCGGCGAACCTATTTTCCGAGCTGATGCTCGGCCTGCCCCAGCGATCGGAGCGGGCGCTTGGTCTGGCGTCCGCAGACCTTCGCAAGATCTCCACTTACTTCTATTTCGAGGACTCCTGGAAGATTACTCCGCGACTTACCGTCAACGCCGGGCTGCGTTATGAGCTTACCCCGCCGTGGTATGAGCCGAATCGCCGCATCATGAATATTCAGATGTTCGGATGGGGTACCGGCGCTCGCACGCCGATCATGACCCGGCCCGGCGAGGGCGACTTCAACGAAGGACTCCTGTTCCGCTTCGCCGACGTCATCCCAACCCAGACCGGCGACGACAAGATGGGCCGCGGAACAATTCAGACCGATCGCACGGACCTGGCGCCGCGCATCGGCCTCGCCTGGTCTCCCACATCGAACTGGTCCATTCGCCTGGGCGGCGGTCTCTTCTTTACTCAGGACCAGGGCAATCCGCGTTTCGACATCGCCCGCAACCTCGCCGGCAGGGGTGATTTCACCGGATCCGATCTGGTTCCCAACTCCACGCTCGACGATCCCTGGCGCAGTGAGCGCCAGTCGTTCACCTGCAGTAACTGGTCCGGCAACTGCGTCGGGCAACCGTTCGTTCTCGGCAACGTGAACTCGCGGCGGACGCCCTATGTCGCCCAGTGGCTGCTCAACATCCAACGGGAACTGCCGGGCGGGCTCGCCGTCGAAGGCGGCTACATGGGCAACGCCGGGCGGAAGCTTGAGCGGCTCCGCAGCACGAACGAGCCCTTCCTGCGCGACGGCATCAACGACACCACGTCCATTCAGGCGCGGCGTCCATTCTCCATCTACGGCATCATTCAACAGGTGGATGGCGTTGTGAACTCGAACTACCATGCCTTCAATCTCAAAGTTACCAAGCGCTTCAGCCGCGGCTTGAACGTACTGGCGGGCTTCACGTGGTCGAAGTCGATTGACGATGCCTCTGGCATCCGCTCCTCGAGCGGCGAACAGTCCGTGGCAAAGTGGGACTGGGACCTCCAGGACGAACGCGGTCTCAGCCAGTTCCACACTGGGCAGCGGTTTGTACTGAGCGCGATTTACGAAGTCCCCTTCTTCGCTGGCGCCCCGCGCCCCGCCAAGTCCGTTTTCGGGGGATGGCAGGCGAGCTTGATCGGCACGGCTTCCACGGGCAATCCGGTGCGCGTGGGCGTCATCGGCGACATCAACAACATCGGCGGCGAAGGCAACTATCCCGACGCAACCGGCATCAGTCCTTTTGATGACGCCGGCTGGGCCGACCGTTTCTGGAACATCGGCGCTTTTGATATCTCCAGCCCGGATCTCCGCTACAGATTCGGCAACGCCGGCCGCAACACCCTCATCGGACCCGGCTACTCCAATATCGATCTCAGCCTGCTGAAGAACATCGCCATGCCCTGGGAGGGCCATCGCTTCCAGTTCCGCTGGGAGGTCTTCAATAGTTTCAACCACGCCAATTGGAACGTGCCTTCCACCGACGTGCGCAACGCCGCCGCCTTTGGCCGCGTGCTCTCAGCGCGGCCGATGCGCCAGATGCAGTTCGCTCTCAAATACATCTTTTGATCGTTTTTGAATTGAAACACTGTTGTCGTACCGGGTTCATGCTCGGCTGGTAGGC
>JBGSME010000403.1:0-11623 GCA_041740335.1 Bryobacteraceae bacterium
CCGCCGGTGATGCCGGATGTCGTCGTCACCGCCAAGCCTCTCGCCGCCGGGCTTCCCCTCGGCGCGGTGATCATGAACGAAAAGGCCGCCGCGGCAATCTCGCCCGGCATGCATGGAACCACGTTTGGCGGCGGCGCCCTCGCCTGCCGCGTGGCCTGTGAGTTCCTCGAAATCCTCGACGGGCTGCTGCCGCAGATTCAGTCGCGCGGCCACTACTTCCGCCAGAAGCTTCTCGCTCTCGCCAAAAAGCATCGGGTGGTCAAGGAAGTGCGCGTCAACGGGCTGATGATCGGAGTGGAACTGCACGTTCCCGGCAAGCAGTGCGTTACCGACGCCATGAACCAGGGCTTGCTGATCAACTGCACGCACGATACCGTGCTTCGTTTCCTGCCGCCTTATATCATCTCGGAAAAAGAAATCGACAAAGCCGGGCGCATCCTCGACAAGGTGCTTAAAGCAGTTCCTTACGACCCTGCTCCTCCAGCATCTTGACCAGTTTGCCCACGTCCTGGGCCCGATCGCGATCCACGATCAGCAGCGCGTCGGGAGTGTCTACCACCACGAGGTTCTTCACTCCCAGCAGCGCGACGAGCTTTCCAGCTCCGCCCTGAACATAGCACCCCGTAGTGTCATGCAGCAGCGCCTCGGCCCTCACGGCGTTTTCGGCGATGTCGCGCCCAACCAGTTCGTACACCGCGTTCCAGCTGCCCAAATCGCTCCACCCGAAATCATCGCTCGCCAGCCCGGCTACCCGTCCGTCACGCGCCGCCGGTTCCATCACCGCGTAGTCCACCGACACGTTCTCGCAGTGAGGATATACCTCGCGCAGCTTCCGGTCAAGCCCGCTTCCAGCGCGGCCCGGAAGCGATGCGATCAGCGTGGACGTCTTCGGCAGGTAGCGCCGCAGCGCCTCCAGAAACACATCGGCACGCCAGAAAAACATTCCGGCGTTCCAAAAAAAGCGGCCGCTCTTCACGAATCGCTTCGCCGTTGCCAGATCCGGTTTCTCGCGAAAACCCTCCAGCCGCTGCGGCTGCTTGTCCCCGGCCTTCACCCCATCGGGAAATTCCAGATACCCGTATCCCGTTTCCGGCCACCGCGGTTCAATCCCAATCGTAACCAGCTTTCCTTGCCCCGCCGCACGAAACGCCGGCCCCAGGAATGACCGGAACCGCCCAGGCTTGCCAATATGATGATCCGCGGGAAACACGCCTAGCACCGCATCCGGATCGGCCGCATGAATCAGGTGCGCCGCCAAGCCCAGACATGGAGCCGTATTCCGCTGATCCGGCTCCGCGATAATCTGGCCCCGAGGCACTTCCGGCAGTTGCCGCCGGACTTCGTCGCGGAGATAAGAATTTGTGAGCACCCAGATCCGCTCCGCGGGCAGCACTGCCCGTAGCCGCTCCACCGTCTCCCCCAGCAGCGATTTCGCCCCGGTGAAGGGGATCAACTGCTTCGGAGTGCGCGTCCGGCTGCGAGGCCAGAATCGCGTTCCACGGCCGCCGGCCAAAATGAGGCCATAGTGATGTTTATTCGCCACGGGAAAAACGGCTCAGTTCTCGATCGGGTATCCGCGGATCAGCATAAACGTCCGCTTCCACCGCGTCTTGGTGAAAAAGTTCTGCGCCAAATCCAGTAGATGATCCAGCCCGATGTCGGGGCTCGCCAGCCGATCCGTCGGCGCATCGTAGGACCAGTAAATCACCAGCGGCTTGCCGATAATATTCTCGCGCGGCACGAATCCCCAGTAGCGGCTGTCGAGTGACGAGTCCCGGTTGTCGCCCATCGCGAAGTAGTGCCCGGCGGGGACAATCACCTCGCCATCCTTTACATTAGTGGCCAGCATCTCATTCGCCGGCTCATACAAGCGGACATTCGGCTCGCTGGGGAAGTTATCCCGGTAGGAATCGAAGTAATCCGTCTTGTGATACTTATACGGCTCATTCAGACGCTTGCCGTTGAGGAACACTTCCTTCTTCACAACCCGCAAACGGTCACCCGGAACGCCAACCACACGCTTCACGAACGTCTGCCGGATATCGATCGGATAGCGGAAGACGATAATGTCGCCGCGCTTCACCTCCGTGTACGGCAGCAGATACTTGCTGATCGGCCCCGGTGGCGCATACGACATCTTATCCACCAGCAGATGGTCGCCGATCAGAAGCGTATCTTCCATCGATCCGGTCGGGATCACGAACGCCTGTACCAGCGTTGTCGTGCCGAAAAGCAGAAGCAGGATCGTCACGGTCCATTCGGCGATGGTGCCTCTCGGCGGGTTCTGCTTCCCAGGCGCCAGCACGCGTCGCAGCACAGTGCCGGCGGATCCAAATATTTTGTCGGTCATGACGTTAAACTCTCTATTCTATCGATACCAGATCTTCGTCGCCGGAAAAGCGCCGCAGCCGGAACACCTCAACAAGAGCGATAAAGATATTCACCAGCCCCACGCCGCTAACGATGCCCCGGACATACGGGCTCAGCCACAAGCCGCGCCACCAGCCGGAATCCGGCACCACCCACGAAAAATAATTGGTCTCCCAAATCCGCAGCCACGGCAGCACCAACAAAAAAATGCCCATCTCGAAACAGAAGATCACATACAGCAAACCCGAAAGCTTGTGATACCAGCGGTAGTTGGACTGCCCTGCTGTCATTGTCATCCAAACAACGCCAACTGTTTCGGGGATAACCCGGCCGCTTGGCGAACCGGCTGATAGCTGAAGCGATGATAAGGGGTTGGGCCCAGGCGGTCCAGCGCCTCTCGATGCTCCGGCGTGGCGTATCCGCGATGACGCAGAAATCCGTAGCCGGGAAATCGATCCTCCCACTCCGCCATGCTCGCGTCTCGATCCACCTTCGCCAGGATCGACGCCGCCGCGATCGAATGGGAAATCGCGTCGCCGTGAATCACCGCGCGCTGCTCCACATCCACATCCACGGAAACGGCATCCACCAACAGGAAGTCCGGCTTCAGACGCAGTTGTTCCACTGCCAGCTTCATCGCCAGCCGGGACGCCTGCAGGATGTTGATGCGGTCAATCAGATCGGCATCCACCTTCGCTACCGCCCACGACAACGAGCGCTCGCGAATTCTTGCCGCGAGCAGCTCCCGGCGCTCCGCGCTCAGTTGCTTGCTGTCATTCAGCCCGCGGATCGGACGCTCCGTATTCAGGATCACCGCCGCGGCGTAGACCGGGCCGAACAGACACCCCCGCCCTGCTTCGTCAAGCCCGGCGACATGCCGGTAACCCCGGCGTCGCACTTCGCGTTCCAGACGGCTGGTGCAGGCCAACCTCGTCTACCCGCGCGCTTGATCCCGTTCCTTCAGCCGGGCGGCCTTGCCGCGGAGGTTGCGCAAATAGTACAGCTTCGCGCGCCGGACCTTGCCGGTCCGCACCAGTTCGATCCGTTCAATCGTCGGCGCATTCACCGGAAAAATACGCTCCACACCATGGCCGAAGCTGATCTTCCGGACCGTGATCGTGTGCGCCACGCCGCTATTGTTCTGCGCAATCACTGTCCCTTCGAATGCCTGCAGGCGCTCTTTTTCGCCTTCGCGAATCTTCACCTGGACCTTGATGGTGTCCCCGGGACGAATCGCCGAAATTTCTCTGCGCACGTTTTGGTTGGCGATCTTCGCCACTAGAGCGTTGGACATGACTCTCTCACTTCCTTCGTTGTCTCACTCGAACTCAGTCTCGGAACCTGGCCCGCCCAGAAGATCCGGGCGATTGCGCGCCGTCTTGGCCAACGCCGTCTCACGGCGCCATGCCGCGATCCCGGCGTGGTTTCCCCCGAGCAGTACCTCGGGAACCTTCCAGCCCCGGAAATCCGCGGGCCGCGTATACTGGGGGCAATCGAGCATCAACCGGCCGTCCACTTTCTGGAACGACTCATTCACCGTCGACGCCTCATTGCCCACCACGCCCGGCACCAGCCGGGACATACAATCTATTATCACAGCGGCGGGTAGCTCTCCGCCACTCAGCACATAATCTCCAATCGAGAGCTCCTCGTCGGCGGCGTGTTCAGCCACCCGTTCGTCCACGCCCTCGTACCTGCCGCAGACCAGCAGCAACTCCTCGCACCCGGCAAGACGCCGCGCCGCCGCCTGGTCAAATCGCTTCCCTTGCGCCGACAGCAGAACAACCTTGCCGCGCCCGGCGGCTCTTTCCGGCAGGATCGTTTCCACCGCGGCGAACAATGGCTCCGGCTTCAACAGCATCCCTTCGCCGCCGCCAAATGGCCGGTCGTCCACGGTCTTGTGCTTGTCGATGGTCCAGTCGCGAAGGTTGTGCACCATCACCGTCACAGCGCCTGCCCGAATCGCCCGGCCTACTACACCATGCTCGAACATCCCGGAAAAATACTCCGGGAAAATCGTCAGCACGTGGAAGATCATGGCTCGTTCAGCTCTCTCAATCCGTCCGGCAGCCGCACCAGGATTCGCCGGTTGTCCAATTCCACCTTCACACAAATGGCAGGAACAAATGGCACCAGCATCGATCCGGATTCGAGCAGCACCGCGCCCGCCGTCTCGTACCAGCCGCTCACAACTCCATACGGCTCTCCGGATTCGTCCGACACCAACTCGCAGCCCACGAGATCGGCGTAGTAATATTCGCCCTCGCCAGCCGCGCCGCGTTCCTGTTTCGGGATCGCGACGTTCTGCCCTCGGAGCGGCTCCGCGTCGCTGATGGAATCGATTCCAACGAACTTCAGCACCAACCGTCCGTCGTGAATCCAAGCTTGTTCCACCGAAAGTTGCCGTCCCGATGGCTGCAGCGTCACCGTGCGGCCGCGATACCAATCGGCCTCGCGAGCCTGGCCAGACGCCACAACTTCTCCGGCCCGCCCCCGAGGGCGGTCCACCCGGGCAAGAATCACCCAGTCATCGCCGGCTTGCGCGGGCAGACCCGTTACTCCAGGATCTCGAGCGTAAACCGCCGATTCAGCTTCATTCCGGCTGCGCCCAAAAGCGTGCGGACCGAACGCGCCGTGCGCCCCTGCTTTCCGATTACCTTACCCAGATCGCTTGGCGCGACGCGCAGTTCCAAGACCGTCACCTGTTCGCCCTGCACTTCGCGGACTACGACTTCGTCCGGTACGTCCACCAGTGCCTTCGCGATTTCTTCAACCAGTTCTTTGATTCCCAGCGCTGCCATAAGAAAGGTAGCTCCCGCTATCCGTTCTGAATATAACACGTTACAGGAGAGGGGCGGCTATCGCCGCATGCACTCACAAACTGTTTACGTCGCCAACGGTTCTTCCACCGCGGGCTTGCTCTTCAGCAGCCGCGTCACCGTATCGGACGGCTGTGCCCCATGCTTCATCCAATGGCTGATGCGCTCATGCTTCAACTCGACTACCGCGGGATCGGCAACCGGGTTGTAATGGCCCACAACTTCCACGCAGCGGCTGTCTCGCGAGCTCGTGTTTTCAATAACAACAAGCCGGTAGGTCGGCTTTTTCTTGGCGCCGAACCGCGCCAAACGAATGCGTAACATCTTACTGTATCAATCTCCTTAAACCACTTACCGTCGAAAACCGATCCTTACTATCCTACCGCACCGCCCGCGCACGCGTTTAGCCTTTCCAGCCTCCCGGACCCATGGGTGGCAATTTCATCTTGCCCAGTTTGCGGCCCAGCATGCCGCCGATCTTTCCCATCGCCTTGCCCCCGCCGCCCATCCCGCCCAGCAGCGTATCGGAAAAGCCCTTCATCATCTTGCGCGCCTCTCCGTACTGCTTCAACAACTGATTCACGTCCTGAACCGATGTTCCGCTCCCCTTGGCAATCCGCCTCCGCCGGCTCCCATTGATAATCATATGGTTGTGACGTTCGGCCCTGGTCATCGAATCGATGATCGCAATCACCCGCCCCATTTCCTTTTCATCGACCTTCGCGTTCTTCAGTTCCTTGAACATTCCCACCTGCGGCATCATCCCCAACAGGGATTCGAGCGATCCCAGTTTGCTTAACTGCCGCATCTGATCCCGAAAATCCTCGAGCGAAAATTCGTCTGAAAGCAGCTTCCGCTGCATCTCTTCCGCTTTCTTGTGATCGATGTTCTGCTCCACCTTCTCGATCAGCGAAAGCACATCGCCCATGCCCAGAATTCGCGATGCCACACGCTCCGGATGAAATAATTCGAGCGCGTCCGGTTTCTCTCCGGTACCCACAAATTTCAACGGCTGCCCGGTAACCTGCCGGATCGATAGCGCCGCACCGCCGCGCGCATCGCCGTCCATCTTGGTCAGTACGACACCGGTGATACCCAACCTCTTGTGGAACTCATCGGCGGACTTCACGGCGTCCTGCCCCGTCATCGCGTCGGCAACAAACAGTATCTCCACCGGGTTCAGTGAATCCTTGAGTTGCTGCAGCTCCGTCATCAACTCATCGTCGATGTGCAGCCGGCCCGCCGTATCCACGAGCAGCGTATCCCGGCCCGCCTGCATCGCTTCGCGCCGCGCCCCGCGCGCCAATTCGAGCGGACGGTTCTCACCTTCGGGCCCCTCGTAAATCGGAATCTTCAGATCCTTCGCCAGCACGGACAGTTGCTTCCGCGCCGCCGGACGATACACGTCCACCGACACCAACAGCGGAGAGTGGCTGTTCTTGCTGAGCCAGCGGGCGAGTTTCGCGGAGGATGTCGTTTTACCAGACCCTTGCAGCCCCACCATAAAAATCACCGTCGGCGGTTCGTTGGCAGTTCGCAAACGAGCCTGGTGGGTCCCCAGGGTTTTGACCAACTCCTCGTTGACGATCTTGGTTACCTGCTGCGCCGGAGAAAGCGCGGTAAGCACTTCCTGCCCCATCGCCTTTTCCTTGATGGCCTCCATCAACTGCTTTACCACCCGGAAATGCACGTCCGCCTCGAGCAGCGCCATGCGAATTTCCTTCAGCGCCGCTTCCATATTTTCGGCGGTCAGCTTGCCTTCACCGCGCATGTTCTTGAACACGCGCTGCAATTTTTCGGATAAGTTATCGAACATAGTTCCGGTGTTTCTTCTGGAGTTTCCGAACCCGGCCGTGACGTCCGAGCCCCGGCCATGGGCGAGCGAGCCCGCCATCGGCCGACCTTCTCAAGCCCTCGCCTTCATTATAGGCAATGCCCGAGCCCAGCCATCAACCAAGCCCAAACGCGACAAACGCATCGCCGGACTTGGTGCGCTGCCGGTTCCCCCCGCCGCACGCGATCGCCACATACTGCTTTCCTTCCGCCGAATACGTGCATGGGGTTGCATACCCGCCCGCCGGCAAGGCATGCTCCCACACCACCTCGCCGCTTGAGGAATCGACGGCGCGAATCTTTTCATCGGTGGTGGCCGCCACAAAAATCAATCCGCCCGCGGTTGCAATGGTTCCGCCCGATTGATACGTCCCTGTCTTCTTCAGCCCGCGCGCCACCAGTTCCGGATACTCGCCCAGGACTTCCCGCCACGCGAAATCGCCGGTCCGCAAATCGATCGCGGTCAGATGGCCCCATGGAGGTTTCACACCCGGATACCCTTCGTGATCCACGAACTTTTCGTAGCCGGTGTGCCCCCACTTGTAGCCCTCCTCGGCCTTGCCCTCGCGCAGCGTGATGATGCTCGGCAGTTCGCTCGAATTCACAAAGAGCAAATTCGACGACGGATCGTAGCTGCACCCGCCCCATAGCGCCCCGCCCAACGTCCCCGGTGAAAATATCGTCCCCTGTTTGGAAGGAGGCGGAAACGGACCGTCGCTGCGCAATTGGCGGAACCGCTTCAACGAGAACTCCCGCGCCTCTTTCGAAATATCCGTTACCAGATCCTAGGTCACCGTCTGCCGTGAAAACGGCGCCGGCTTGACCGCGAACGGCTGCGTTGGCCAGAGCGGATCCCCGTCCACACCATCGGTTGGCACCTTGCGCTCCTCTACCGGAAACAGCGGCTTGCCCGTTTCCCGATCCAAGAGAAACAACATTCCCGTCTTAGTCACCTGCGCCACAGCATCGCGTTTCCGCCCCCCGTCGCTAATCGTCACCAATGCCGGCTGGGCCGGAAGATCGTAATCCCCCACGTCGTGATGCACCGTCTGGAAATGCCACTTGCGCTTGCCGGTCCGCGCGTCGATAGCCAGCACGCAATTGGCGAACAGATTCGTCCCGGGCCGGTCACCGCCCCAGAAATCGAAGGACGCCGAACCGGTTGACACATACAATATCCCGCGCTTCAAATCCGCGCTCATGCCGGCCCAATTGTTCGCCCCGCCATTCCTGTTCCAGGAATCCTTGGCGAAAGTTTCATACCCGTTCTCGCCCGGATGCGGAATCGTATGAAAAATCCACTTCCGTTTCCCGGTGAAAACGTCGTAGCCGCGGATGTGTCCCGGAGCCGCCGGCCGCGGGCCTTCCCCGCCCCCGCCGCCCACAATCAGAGTATCCTCGAACATCACGGGCGGACTCGTCGCCCGATACTCCAGCCCAGTCATCTCGCGGTCAAACGCCTGTGTCAGATCCACAACCCCGTTGTCACCGAACGCCCGCACACCCGCGCCCGTTTTGGCATCGAGGCAATACAGCTTGTCTTGCAGCGCAACGAGAATGCGCCCCTTCCGCCCGTCGCGGAAATACGTGACGCCGCGGTTCACCCCCGGTGCCCGCCGGGACTTTCCCAAAGGATCGAAATTCCACAACGCCTCTCCGGTTGCCGCATTGATGGCACGCACCTGCAAGCGAGGGCTGGTAAGATACAGCACGCCCTCCACCACCACCGGAGTGCATTCGATGGTCGTGGCTGGCCGCTGCATCGCATCGCCCGTATTGTGAATCCAGGCGACCTTCAGTTTCGAAACGTTGTTACGCCGGATCTGGTCCAGGGAAGAGTAGCGACTAGCGCCGGCATCGCCGCCATAGTATCCCCAATCCCCATCGCCGGAAGCGGCCAGAGCGGGAAACCGCGGTTGCGCCATCGCGGCGGCGCCAAGTTGTAAGAAAGTGCGTCGATCCATCGTCGCCCAGCTTATCAGTGGCCGGCCCGGGTTCGCACGTTGGCCCCGCGATGTGTGCACCGCTTGCTGGCAGCAAGAGAAGATCGTCGTAACGACGGGGTACGGACCTAGTAGTCTGGCGGCAATGGGTTCGACCGGGGAACGAAGCCAATCCCGCGGGGCCGGAAGCACCTTTATCGTCAATAATTTCGGCCCTGATTCCGTTGGCTTCGTCCCGCCAAATTCAGTGTGCGATATTCACATTTCAAACGGCTGTGCCGGTGACAGCGTGCGAACGCCATTGTCCTACACCGTGTCAAGTGTTCTGCAAACCCGAAACCGGGAAGTGGTTTCGAATGTATCGATTCGGGATTTGGATGATTTGTGAATGACTTTGCCAAGGGCTGCAAGATTGCCCGCGCCGAATGCCGCGACATACCGGCCAGCCGTTGTCTTCTAGGGACTCGCCGGCACAACGGAGCTGGGGCGGCGAATCCTTACTTGTCTTCAGGGCGCCCCGCCCTGTGCCGGCTTCTAAGGACTCGCCGGCACAACGGAGCAGGGGCGGCGAATCCTTACCTGTCTTCAGGGCGCCCCGCCCTGTGCCGGCTTCTGAGGACTCGCCGGCACAACGGAGCAGGGGCGGCGAATCCTTACCTGTTTCAGGGTGCCCCGCCCTGTGCCGGCTAGTAAACTACTTGGAGAAACATGAACCGCTCCCTCGCACTCCTCCTCCCTCTCGCCGCCTTCGCGCAATCGCCGGCGTACCGCGATTGGTCCGTCTACGGTGGTGGATCCGACAGCATCCGCTACTCGCGCCTCAAGCAGATCAACACCCGCAACGTCAGCAAACTCACCCGCGCCTGGACTCACGATACCGGCGACGCTTTCAAGGGCTCCGAGATGCAATGCAATCCGATCATCGTCGGCAAGGTTCTCTACGCCACTACACCCAAGCTCCGCGTCATCGCCCTCAATGCCGCCAACGGCAATGCGCTGTGGAGTTTTCAGCCGGACATTTCCGGCAAGGGCCGCAGCCGCGGTCTCGCTTACTGGGCCTCTGGCGACGATCGCCGCATCTACGCCGGCGCGCAAAATTGGATCTACGCGCTGAACGCCGCCACGGGAGAGCCGATCGCCTCCTTTGGCGAAAACGGCCGCATCGATCTTCGCCAGGGCCTCGGCCGCGATCCGGGCTCTCTCAGCGTTGGCCTCACAACACCAGGCATCGTCTACAAGGATCTCCTCATCACCGGCTTCCTCACCAGCGAAGGCCTGCCCTCCGCGCCCGGCTTCATCCGCGCCTTCGACACGCGCACAGGAGCCATTCGCTGGACTTTTCACACCATCCCGCAGCCCGGCGAGTTCGGCTATGACACATGGCCCAAAGACGCCTACCAATACACCGGAGGCGCCAACAACTGGGCCGGGCTGAGCCTGGATGCCGCGCGCGGCATCGTCTACGTGCCCACCGGTTCAGCCGCTTTCGATTTCTACGGTTCTAATCGCCACGGCGACAACCTCTTCGCCAATTCCCTGCTCGCGCTCAATGCCGCAACCGGTGAACGCATCTGGCACTTCCAGTTCGTGAAGCACGACGTTTGGGATCGCGACCTCCCCGCCCCGCCGAGCCTCGTCACTCTCCGGCGCAACGGCAAACCGGTCGACGCCGTCGCGCAGATCACCAAATCGGGCCATGTGTTCGTTTTCGATCGTGTCACCGGCGCTCCGCTGTTCCCCATCGAATACCGGGACGTCCCGGCATCGGAAGCCGACGGTGAGAAGCTCGCCGCCACGCAACCGTTTCCGGTGAAGCCTCCGCCGTTCTCGCGGCAGATTCTTACCGAAGCGATGATCACTCGCCGCACGCCGGAAGCCCACCGCATTGCCCTCGAACGTTTCCGCAAGATCCGTAGCGCCGGGCAGTTCGTTCCGCCGAGCTTTGAAGGCTCGGTGGTTTTCCCGGGATTCGACGGCGGCGGCGAGTGGGGCGGCGCCGGCTTCGATCCCGAAACCGGCCTGCTCTATGTCAACGCGAACGAAATGCCCTGGATATTGCGCCTCGTTCCGCGGCCGCCGGCCAATAGCCGCACCAGCGGACGCACGCTCTACATTCGCAACTGCGCCGCCTGCCATCGTGAGGACCTGGGCGGCAGCCCCCCGGAATTTCCCGCCCTCGCCGGCATCGGCGACAAGCGCAGCCGCGAACAGGTGGTGGAGGTGATCGGGAAGGGCGCGGGGCGCATGCCCGGTTTCACGCATATTGGCGGCCCGGCCATTGAGGCCATCGCAACCTACCTGATGAGCGGCAAGGAAGAACAGGTGGACGTCTCCGGCGCCAGCACCCCGATCGATCTCAAATACTCCACCGACGGCTATAACAAGTTCCTCGATCCGGATGGGTACCCCGCCGTTGAACCTCCCTGGGGGACCCTGAACGCCATCAATCTCAACCCCGGCGTCATCGCCTGGAAAATTCCCTTTGGTGAATTTCCCGATCTGGCGGCAAAAGGACTCCGCAACACCGGCACTGAAAACTACGGCGGACCGGTTGTGACCGCTGGCGGGCTTCTCTTCATCGGAGCCACCAATCACGACCGTAAGTTCCACGCCTACGATAAGAAGACCGGCAAGCTGCTATGGGAAACAACGTTGCCG
>JBGSME010000404.1:0-2081 GCA_041740335.1 Bryobacteraceae bacterium
TGGGACCTGACCGCCACCGAGCAAATCCCCGAGTCTCCGCGATCGCTTCTCTTGTTCAGAAAGCGGGACTCCACGGAATGACATTCGGAGGCATTTCCACGCTCAAGGGACGTTGGCTGCTGCTTGGTTGTGTCGTGCTGCTCCCGTTCATCCGCTTCCTCCTGCGCAACAACTATCCACTGCTGCGCCCGGAATCGCTCGCCTCCGCCGCCGTCCTCGCCATCGTCTGCCTGATACTCGCATTCCTGGCCCGCACCAGATTGACGTTCCTGATTCTCGCTGCCGCCGCTTCGGTCATGATGGCCACCGTCCCCGTAGTGCGCATGCTCGCTCCCTGGGTGGACATCTCCCCTCGCAGCGCCTCCGCATTACTGGGTGGCTTGCTCGCGCTGGCGATTTTTCTGATGCGCGAAAAGTTCGCCGTCATCCTCGCCGCCTTCACGCTCTCCGCCTTCGGCGTCGATCTCACGCAGGCTCTCGCCGCACGGTTCTCCTACTCTATCGCCGCCAACAGCCCCACCGCCGCGCCCGCCGGGCATCTGCTCTATATCGTCCTCGACGAACACATCGGCGCAGCCGGCCTCCCAACGGAAATCAACGAATGCGCCGCTGCTCGCGAATCTCTCGAACAAACGCTCTCCGCCGGCGGCTTCCGCCATTACACCCACGCCTACAGCAACTATCCGTCCACCGTTTCGTCTCTGTCCAGCCTGCTCAATCGCCAACTGCTCGAACGCCGGCGCATGTTCCTCGACGAGAACTCGCCCCAATGGCGTTGGGGCACACGAACCTTCAAGGCCAATCGGGTCCTCTCAGAATTTAAGAGCCGCGGTTATCGCCTTGAGCTCTACCAGCATCGCGCCATCAACCATGCCGCGCCCGGTGTCGCCGTGGACAGTCTTCATGAATATTGGGACAGTCTCGGCCAGCTCGAACAATCTCCGGGCAGTTGGCAAACACGGTTCCGATGGCTGGTCGGCAACTATCAGCAGTCTGACCTCGTTCTCTCTCAAGTGAAGGCGTTCTTCCCCTTCCGGTTCGCGCCGCACACCACCGGCCCGCTTTCCGCCGCCGGTATTTGGACCGGCCCTTTGCTTCGCGACATCACCCACGCACCTTCCCGCACACTCTTCTTCGTTCACTTGATGTCGCCCCATTTCCCGTACCTCTACCGGCGCGACGGAACCGTCCGCGACCTCGCCGAATGGACGCACGACCGCGTGGACCAACGCTCCAGCGAACCGATGTACGCTGACCGCTACCGCCGCTACTGCGAGCAGGTCCAGTTCGTCTCGTCCCAGCTTGGAACAGCATTCGATCAACTTCGAGCCGCCAGTGTTTATGACGCGATGACCATCGTCATCCACGGCGACCACGGATCCCGTATTCGCAAGGCTTTCACCGAGGATGGCAACGCCTCCCGCGCCGCCGGGTCTGATCCGGAAGCCTACGATTACCCCCGCGCACCGGCGCTCGAAGACCTCCTCGATCGATTCTCTGCCCTCTACGCCATCAAGCAACCCGGCTCCGGCGAAGGCACAATCGAGGCCCGCCCGCAGAGCCTGCTGCGGCTGCTCTCGCAATCGCTGCCGCTCGACGGCGCAGACGGCCTGACACCGCAAGCCGATTCCGTTTACCTGTTTGACGGCGCTGGCAACCCGCGCCAAATCGATCTTCTCAAAGTCTGGACTCATCCCCGAGGCACACCATGAACCATGAATCGTTTCTCGCATTCTATCTCGACCCGACGACGGGCAGCATCGCTTTTCAAGCCGCCATCGGAGGCGCGGTCGCCGCGTTTGCCGCCGTGCGCATCTACTGGCGCCGCTTGAAGGGCCTGTTTCGCGGCGCGCCCAGCCAGCCTGAGCGATAGCGCAGCGCCCACCGGGCTGATAGGATGAGAAAGCTTCCGCATGCGCCAACTTTCTCTGGGCTTGGTCCTATTGTGCGCCGTTCCGCTCACGGCCCAGGATCCCGCTGTCGAACTGTTCGAGCGTAAGATCCGGCCCGCCCTCGCGGCCCATTGCTACGCCTGCCACTCGTCCAGACAGAAGGCTCCCATGGGCGGCCTCGTGCTCGAC
>JBGSME010000405.1:0-4323 GCA_041740335.1 Bryobacteraceae bacterium
TTTTTCGACCAATACGAAGGGGTTCAAGTTCGCCGATCTCGAAGCGAAGGCCAAGCAGGGCATTCCCACCATCCTCCAAAGCCGCACGACTCCGAAAGCGGTGGGCTATGAGCAGGTGGTGGATTCAAAGCCGTGGTACACCAAGACCGGACGTCTCGAGTTCTACCGCGGCGAAGACGAGTTCATCGAAGCGGGTGAAAACCTGCCGGTCCATCGCGAGCCTGTGGACTCCACCTTCTACGAGCCGAACATCATCATCTCGCCGAAACACGAGGCGATGCGGCCGGACGGTCCTGAAAAATACGGAGTGGAACGGTCTGATCTTTCCTGCGAAACCCGCTGCGGACGCAACGTCGTCTACACGTGGGATGAAGCGAAGAAGACCGCCCATCCGCTTGCGAAGGATGGCTATAAGTTCGTCTTCCACACGCCGAAGTACCGGCACGGCGCGCATACCATGCCGATCGATACCGACATGATCGCGGTCCTGTTCGGCCCGTTCGGCGATCTGTACCGTCACGATAAGCGCAGCCCGTTCGTCACGGAAGGTTACGTAGACATCAATCCCGACGACGCCCGCCCGCTGGGGATCGAAGACGGCGACTACGTGTGGATCGACGGCGATCCGGAAGACCGTCCGTTCCGCGGCTGGCAGAACAACAAACGCGACTATGAGTTCGCCCGCCTGCTGTGCCGCGCGCGCTACTACCCGGGAACTCCGCGCGGCGTTACCCGCATGTGGTTCAACATGTACGGCGCGACACCGGGCTCGGTGGAAGGGCGCAAGAAGCGCGCCGACGGACTGGCAAAGAATGAACGGACGAACTATCAGGCGATGTTCCGTTCCGGCTCGCATCAATCGGCGACGCGTGGATGGCTGAAGCCGACGTGGATGACCGACTCGCTCGTGCGGAAGGAAATCTTCGGCCAGGCGATCGGCCAGGGCTTCCTTCCGGATGTGCATTGCCCGACGGGGGCGCCTCGCGAAGCGATCGTCAAGATCACCAAGGCCGAGCCGGGCGGCATCGACCAGAAAAGTCCGTGGCGTCCGGTGCAGTTGGGGATTCGTCCCAAGTCGGAATCGGACGCGATGAAGAAATACCTCGCCGGCGGCTTCTTCGGCGGGAAGAAGGAGCAAGCATAAATGGCGCGCGTATTCAATTGGCAGATCGGTCGGGAGATGTCTTATTGGTATCCCGAGCACCGGCCGCAGCGGCAGTTCGCCGCTGTCTTCGATACCAATAAGTGCATCGCGTGCCAGACCTGCACGCTGGCATGCAAGACGACGTGGACTTCCGGCCGCGGCCAGGAGTATATGTTGTGGAACAACGTCGAGTCGAAGCCTTACGGCTCGTATCCGCTGGCGTGGGACTTGAATCTTCTCAGGACGCTCGACGGAGGCAAATGGAACGGCAGCCGCTACGAAGGGCAGACGATCTTCGAGTCCGCCGAAGCGGGCGAGCGCGTGCTTGGATGGCGCCCGGAATCGCAGGACTATGCGTATCCGAACGTCGGCGAGGACGACTGTGCCGGACAGGTGGATGCGGGGGCATACATGAACTCGCCTCATATGGCGTGGTTCTTTTACCTGGCGCGGATCTGTAATCATTGCTCGCATCCGGCCTGTTTGGCGTCTTGCCCGCGCGGGTCCATCTACAAGCGCCCTGAGGACGGAATCGTGCTCGTTGACCAGAGCCGTTGCCGGGGCTATCAGGAGTGCGTGAAGGGCTGTCCGTACAAGAAGGTGTTCTTCAATCCGATGACCGGCACGTCTGAGAAATGCATCGCCTGCTACCCGAAGATGGAGCAGGGCATCCAGCCGCAGTGCTTCGTCAACTGCATCGGTAAGATCCGCATGGCAGGCTATATCTCCAAGCCTGAGAACGCGCGGCCGGATAATCCGATCGACTACCTGGTGCATGTGAAGAAAGTGGCCCTGCCGCTGTATCCGCAGTTTGGGCTCGAGCCGAACGTTTACTACATCCCGCCGATTCACGTGCCCACGTCGTTCACGCGGCAGATGTTCGGTCCAGGCGTCGACGACGCGGTGAAGACCTACCGCAACGCGAAGAACGATCCCGACCTCGCCGCGATGCTATGCCTGTTCGGGTCCAGTGAGATGGTGATGCCGCGGTGGAAGCGGCAGGGCGAATTGGTGAGTGGCCTCGACGAGAAGGGCAACACTCTGGTGCGCGTGCCGATGAACGAGCCGGTGTACGTGCGCGCCCCCTATGACAAGCTCTACCAAATCCAGCGGACCAACTGCCCGTAGAGGAGAATCACGATGCGACGAATCCGCATATTACTTGCAGTGGCGCTCATGGCCGCGGCGTCGTGCAGGCAGACGGCGCCAACGGCGACCGAGGTGGTCGCGGTAAAGGTGGCCAAGCTGCCGGCGGAGCCAACCGCATCCGAATGGAACTCGGCGCCCGAGTACACGGCAAAGCTCCTGCTTCAGGACCTGGTGGACCCGCGGCTGATGAAGCCGTCGACGCAGGAGGTGCGGGTGCGCGCGGCCACAAACGGTTCGCAGGTGGCGTTTCGATTGACGTGGACCGATCCGGTTGTGAACGATATTCCTGGGCCCGGGCGCTTCCTCGATGGGTGCGCGATCCAGATTCCGCGGAAGATCGAAGCGAATCCTCCGGATCCACAAATGGGACAGGCGGGCAAGACGGTGGACATTGCCTTCTGGCGCGCCGACTGGCAGGCATCGATGAACGGCCGCAAGGATACGATTCAGTCGCTGTATCCGAATGCGTCGATCGATCACTATCCGTTCGAGGCGAAATCTCTCGAGCCGGGCTCGGCGGCGCAGAAGGAAATGGCAACGCGCTACGCGCCGGCGCAGGCGGTGGGAAACCGGCGCGTGGGTCCGCGCGAGTTCCCGGTGGAAGACATGGTGGCGGAAGGGCCTGGCACTTTGTCGCCGAACGCGTCAGGCGGGTCGCGCGGCAAGGGCGAGCGGACGCGGGATGGATGGACTGTGATGATCGTCCGCAAAGCTCCCGAGGGATGGGCGCCGCGCACACGCACGCAGATCGCGTTTGCGGTATGGGAAGGCTCAGCGAAGGAATCCGGCGGGCGCAAGATGCGAACCGGATGGGTGCCGCTTTCCCTCAAGGAGCAGGGGCAATGACGGCGATCGAACAACCCGTGCGGGAACTGCTTCGGGAGGCAGCCGAGTGGCGCTTGATCGCGCTGCTGCTCGAGTGTCCTTCTGCGGATTGGCGGCGGCACGTCGAGGAACTCGCTCGGGAATTGGCCGATCCCGAGTTGACCGTGGCTGCCGCGCTGTCTCGGGAGCAGGCGAGCGAGGGTCTTTATCATTCGACGTTCGGCCCCGGCGGACCGGCGCCGCCGCGTGAAGCCACTCATCGCGACACACTCCAACTCGGCTATCTGATGTCTGAACTCGAAGCCTACTACGCTTCGTTTGGCTACATCCCGGAGCCGCACGAACCTCCGGATCACATCGCCGTGGAAGCGGGCTTCGTAGCGTACTTGAGGTTCAAACAGGCGTTCGCGGTGTCGTGCGGCGACTCGGAAGCAGCGGAGATCACCGGTGACGCGTGCCGCGAGTTCGTCGAAGAGCACCTGGCTTCGACTGCGGGGCCGCTCGTTGAAATGCTCGCAGTGTCCGGCGTGCCGTACCTGGAGGCATCCGGACGCGCGCTCCGACGGCGCACGGGGCCGGCCAAGAAACGATTCCTGGTGTTGGGCGCGGAAAGCCTGAACCGGGATGACGATCACTTCGGTTGTGGTAACGAGGAGGGACTTCAATGACCATTCCAGTCGAACAGACAGTGGGCGAATTGGCCGCTCAGTCGCTGGCGGCGACACGCGTTTTTGAGGATCACGGGATCGACTTCTGCTGCGGCGGATCGAAGAGGTTCGACGAGGCTTGCCGAGAGAAGGGGCTGGATCCGCGGCAAGTGATCGGCGAGATCGAAGCTGCCACGAAACAGGAAGCCGCATCGCCCGATGCGCGGCATTGGTCCCTGGAACCGTTGGATACTCTGATCGCGCATATCCTTGACCGGCATCACACCTACCTGCGGGCAGAGTTGCCAAGACTCGCGTCGTGGCTGGCTGCCGTCCGCAAGGCGCATGGAGAACGCGACGGCGCGATGCTCGCGGAGCTCGATAGCGTCTTCACGGGCATGAAGGACGAACTCGAAGCCCACATGCGGAAAGAGGAGATGATCCTGTTTCCCGCCATCCAGCGCAGCGACGGGTGGATCGATCAGCCGATCTCAGTGATGGAGCACGAACACGACAGCGCGGGCCGCGCGCTCGCCGGATTGCGCCGCATCACCCGAG
>JBGSME010000406.1:0-2509 GCA_041740335.1 Bryobacteraceae bacterium
CCGCACGAAGGTGAAGGTCGTCAAAAACAAAGTCGCCCCGCCCTTTCGCGAGGTCGAAGTCGAACTCATCCACGGAGAAGGCATTTGCCTCGAGAACGAACTTCTGGAGCTCGGCGCTCAGAAAGGCCTTGTCGACAAGAGCGGCTCCTGGTACAGCCGCCGCGGCGAACGCCTCGGCCAGGGCCGTGAAGCTGCCCGCCAATACCTCAGAGATCACCCCGATCTCGCTGCCGAGCTGCAAGCCGAGCTCCGCACCGCATTCGGCCTTTCCGTCCTGCCCTCCGCGCTCCCCGGCGAATCCACAAAAGCCATGCCTCCGCTCATCGCGTTAGCGGCTGGCGCGGCGTCGGAAAAAACCGCTCCGGCCCCCGCCAAACGGGCCCAAACGGCCTGAATCGCCTCCTCACCGCCTCCAAAGAGCGGGTTTTAAGGGGTTTCAGCTCCTTCGAAGCGCTCAGACCCCCGAAAAACGGGGTTTTCACGCCCTTTTCTCTTGACAGCCCATCGAAGCATTAGCGAAGATAGGACAGCAAAACATGATTGCTACATTTTGTTTTGTACGCCGGCCGCACCGCCGAGCCTCGAATTGAGGCCGGAGCAGGCGGCGGAAACGCGGCGCTCCACGGGTCTGGTGGACGCCTGCCCCGGACGCCCGGCGGCTTCGTCCGAATAGTACAAGTTCATTGGGAAGAGAAACAAGGAGCAAACGGATGGCTGAAGTTAAAAAAATGACGCAGTCGCAGTTGATCAAGAAGCTTGCCGAAGGCAGCGGCCTCTCGAACAAGCAGGTGAAAGAGCTTCTCGAAGCCTACACCACCATCGTCGTGACCGAAGCGAAGAAGAACGGCGTTGCTGTTCTCCCCGGAATCGGCCGCCTCGTGAAGATGGAACGCAAAGCCCGCATGGGCCGCAACCCCGCCACCGGCCAAGCCATCAAAATCCCGGCCAAGAAAGTGGTGAAGTTCCGCGTCGCCAAGTCTGTGAAGGACGCGATCGTTCCGCCCAAAAAGAAGTAACCGGGACCTTTCAGGCCGGAAAATCAGAAACCCCCGTGGCACTGCCGCGGGGGTTTCGTCGCTCTACGCAAAATCCGCCGGCGCTCGATCTTGCTGTCGCCGGGCTACGCCAGGCCGCTTTACGCCTGCTTTTTTTCTTCGACCTTAACTTCATCGCCGCTCTTCAGAGCGTTCTTGAAGTTTTTGATGCCTTCGCCCAAGCCCTTCGCCACTTCGGGGATCTTACGTCCGCCGAACAGCAGGACAGCGATTCCGAGGATGATGATCAGCTCTGGAACACCAAGACTTCTCATGCGGCCTCCTTTACTACCACTCCTATTGTAGGAACCGGATTCGGGCGGCGTCAAGCGGTACGCCAGTACGGGGACCTCTTATGTCCGTCACGCCGCCTTCTTCGATTCTCCGTCCGGCACCAACTTGCGCAGCATCCACGTTGCCAGCCAAGTCGCCAAGCTCAACAGAATCGAACCGAAAAACGCCGCCAGGAACGTATCGATCGTAAATCCATCCACCATCGCCGCCGACAGCAGCAGCAGTGCCGCGTTGATCACCAGCGTCAGCACTCCCAGCGTCATCAGCCGGAACGGGAACGTTGCGAACTTTACCACCGCCCCCAGTGTCCCGTTCACAACCGCTATCACCGCCGCGGCAAGCACCGCCGACTTGATATCGGCGACATGGAAGCCCTTGATCAAATTCGAGACCAGCAGCAGACTTCCAGTCATTGCGGCCCACGCGGTGAGGATGCGGAGAATCATGGCAGATACTCCCTGTTAGCCTAGCAGGTTACCGGCACGCCCGTCCTGGCCCCTACACCGAGCCGCGCGCGCCAGCAAGCGATAGGCGCCGAAAATCAAGATGCCCGGGTCGTAAAACCCGGGCATCCGCTTTTACTCCACTGAGAATCGCGCTAACGTGCCGCCAGCAGCGCCCGCAGATGCCGGGCCCGTTCAGGTGACCGTAACTGCCGCAGCGCCTTGGCCTCGATCTGCCGGATCCGTTCCCGCGTCACATCGAACTGCTGCCCGATCTCCTCGAGCGTATGTTCGCGGTCACAACCGATACCAAACCGCAGCCGGATCACCTTCTCCTCTTTCGGCGAAAGCGTCTTGAGGATATTGGCCGTCTCATCCCGGACGTTGGTGTCGATCACGGCGTCCACCGGCGAGCCCACCCACCGGTCTTCGATCAGATCGCCCAGTGCGGACTCGCCATCCCGGCCCACAGGCGTTTCAAGCGACACCGGATCGCGCGAGATCGTCTTCAGCTTCTGGACCTTCTCCACCGGTATATCCATCCGGCGCGAGATCTCTTCGTTGGTCGGCGCGCGTCCAAGTTCCTTCTCGAGCTCGCGAGTCGCCCGCAGAAACTTGTTCATGCTCTCGTTCATGTGAACCGGAATCCGGATCGTCCGGCTCTGGTCCGCAATCGCGCGCGTAATCGCCTGCCGGATCCACCAAGTCGCGTACGTCGAAAACTTATACCCGCGGCGA
>JBGSME010000407.1:0-2204 GCA_041740335.1 Bryobacteraceae bacterium
CCATCAGCCAACCGGCGACGCATCCGGGACACCTTGAACTCCTGGAAGACTGGCTAAAGAGCTACCGGGCCGAGGAACTCTTCGACGAGCAGGGCCGCTTGCGTCCGGAACTTGCCGAACTTGCGCCCATTGGCGACCGGCGAATGGGCGCGAATCCGCACGCCAACGGCGGCATTCTGCTTCGCGATCTACGGATGCCGGACTTCCGCGACTACGCGGCGGACGTGCCCGCACCTGGGGCGAGCGGCATCGGCGATACGCATGTACTGGGGCCGTTCCTGCGCGATGTGGCGAAGCTGAACGCTGAACAGCGGAATTTCCGCGTGTTCGGTCCTGATGAGACTCTCTCCAATGGTTTGGAAGCGCTGTTTCAGGTGACCGAGCGCCAATGGGACGCCGCGACAGTGCCCAACGACGAATTCCTCGCTCCGGAAGGGCGCGTCATGGAAATGCTGAGCGAGCATCAATGCGAAGGCTGGCTCGAAGGCTACCTGCTCACAGGCCGGCACGGCGTGTTCAACTGCTACGAGGCGTTCATCCATATCATCGATTCGATGTTCAACCAGCACGCCAAGTGGCTGAAGGTTGCATCGCATCTGGCATGGCGGCGGAATATCGCTTCGTTAAACTACCTGCTGGCTTCCCATGTCTGGCGCCAGGACCACAACGGCTTCACGCACCAGGATCCGGGGTTCATCGACAATGTGGTGAACAAGAAAGCCGAAGTTGTGCGCGTCTATCTTCCGCCGGACGCCAACTGCCTGCTATCGGTGATGGACCATTGCCTGCGAAGCCGGCACTACGTGAACGTGGTGATCGCGGGCAAGCACCCCGCCCCGCAATGGCTGACGATGGAAGCCGCCGTCAAGCACTGTACGCAGGGCATCGGCATCTGGCAGTGGGCGAGTAATGACCAAGGCGTGGCACCCGATGTGGTTATGGCGTGCTGCGGCGACGTGCCCACGCTCGAGACGCTGGCCGCCGTCTCTATCATGCACGAGCATCTGCCCGATCTGAAGATACGGGTGGTCAACATCGTCGATCTGATGAAGCTGCAGCCGCAAACCGAGCACCCGCACGGATTGAGCGATGTGGATTTCGATGAGCTGTTCACCAGGGACAGACCGGTGATCTTCGCCTTCCACGGATACCCATGGTTGATCCACCGGCTGACCTACCGCCGGACCAACCACGACAACATCCACGTGCGCGGCTACAAGGAGGAAGGCACCATCACCACGGCCTTCGACATGACGGTGCTGAACGATCTGGACCGCTTCCACCTGGTGATGGATACGGTCGACCGCGTACCGGGGACGGGGGACAAGGGTGTCTACCTGAAACAGCAACTGAAGGACAAGTTGATCGAGCACAGGCAGTACATCAACAAGCACGGCCAGGACCTGCCGGAGATCCGCAACTGGAAATGGAGCGGCCAAAAGTGAACAGCCAAGATCTGAGAAGCACCGCAGAAATGCTGGTCGCCGGCGGCAAGGGCCTGCTGGCGATGGACGAAAGCACTCCCACCTGCAACAAACGATTCGCCAAGTGGGGCATTCCCCAAACCGAGGAGGCCCGGCGCGCCTATCGGGAGCTGATCGTGACCACACCGGGCCTGGGCGAGTGTATCAGCGGCGCGATCCTCTATGACGAAACGATTCGCCAGAAAAGGAAGGACGGCACGTCGTTTGTGAGCGTCCTCGCCGGGGCGGGAATCATACCCGGAATCAAAGTAGACACCGGGGTGAAGGAGATGGCCGCGCATCCCGGAGAGAAGATCACCGAGGGGCTGGACGGGTTGCGCGCCCGTCTGGCTGAGTACTTCCAAATGGGCGCACGCTTCGCCAAGTGGCGCGCGGTGATTACGGTGGGCGATGGCATTCCCAGCCGGGGCTGCATCGAAGCCAACGCACACGGTTTGGCGCGCTATGCCGCGTTGTGCCAGGAAGCAGGATTGGCGCCGGTGGTCGAGCCGGAAGTACTGATGGACGGCAGCCATACGATGGAGCGGTGCCGCGAGGTAACCGAGGAAGTGCTGCGAACGGTTTTCGAGCATCTCTACACGCAGCGAGTGATGTTGGAAGGGATGATCTTGAAGCCGAACATGGTGCTTCCGGGATTGACGTGTCCGAGGCAGGAGTCCGTGGAGGAGGTGGCCGACGCCACGGTGCGGTGCCTCTTGCGGGCGGTCCCGGCCGCGGTTC